>NZ_JAZDRK010000029.1:0-40335 GCF_047501505.1 Rhodopseudomonas sp. G2_2311 | reverse complement strand
CCACCCGACCGGCCTTACGGCCGGCCACCCTCCCCGCAAAGGGGGAGGGAGACTAAAGCCTGCCCCTTGGCATCGCTGCCATTCGCCTTCCAGTCCGGCCCTTTCGAACTTCGTCCTCTGCCCCCAGATAAGCGCCCATGACCTCACAAGCCCCCGATCCGACCACCCCCGAGATGCCCTCCGTGCGCGCGCCTTCCGCGGTGCCGATCGACGACAGCGTGCTGCCGTTCGAAGTCGGCCCGCTCGATCTGCGTGGCCGGCTGACCAAGCTCGGCCCGGCGCTCGATGAGCTGCTCGCCAAGCACGCCTATCCGGTGCCGGTCGCCAAGCTGCTCGGCGAAGCCATCGTGCTGGCGACGCTGCTCGGCTCGTCGCTGAAGTTCGACGGCCGCTTCATCTTGCAGACTCAGACCGACGGCCCGGTGTCGTTCCTGATCGTCGACTTCCAGGCGCCCGACCGGCTGCGCGCCTATGCGCGCTACGATGAGGCGAAGCTCGAGCCCGGCCTCAGCTCCGGCGCGCTGCTCGGCAACGGCCATCTGGCGATGACGATCGATCAGGGCCCCGACATGCGGCGCTATCAGGGCCTCGTGGCGCTGAACGGCGGCGGCCTCGAGGAGGCGGCGCACGAGTACTTCCTGCGCTCCGAACAGATCCCCACCAAGGTGCGGCTCGCGGTCGGCGAAGAGTGGCGTGGCGGCGAAGGCGGCCGGCATCACTGGCGTGCCGGCGGCATGCTGCTGCAATTCCTGCCGAAGTCGCCGGAGCGCGCGCGCCAGGCCGATCTGCATCCCGGCGACGCGCCGGAAGGCACGCAGGTTCACACCGTCGATGAGGACGACGCCTGGGTCGAAGGCCAGTCGCTGATCGCGACCGTCGAGGATGTCGAACTGATCGATCCGGATCTGTCCGGCGAGCGGCTGCTGTATCGGCTGTTTCACGAACGCGGCGTGCGCGTGTTTTCGTCGCTGCCGATCAAGGCGGAATGCTCGTGCTCGCGCGACGCCGTCTCCCGCATGCTCGCCCGCTTCGCCCCGCAGGACCGCGCCGACATGGTCAAGGACGGCAAGGTCGTGGTGACCTGCGAGTTCTGCTCATCGGTGTATGAGTTTACGCCGGAAGAGGCGGGGGTGGAGTCGGACGCGGGTGCGACGGACACCGAGGCGACGAACAAGTAGTTAGTAGGTCGTAGGATGCGTTGAGCCGCAGGCGAAACGCATCATCACGGCGTGCAGAGTCTCACCTGGGTTTCGCTCCGCTCAACCCAGGCTACGGGCGCACGATCAATTCAGCGTCCGCTTCCCTTCCGGGCTATCGAGCGAAAACGGCGGGACGTCGATCTCGAACTTTTCGCCCGCTTCGGTTTCCATTTGATAGCGGCCGGCCATGAAGCCGGAGGCGGTCGGGAGGGGGACGCCGCTGGTATATTCGAACCGTTCGCCCGGCGCGAGCACCGGCTGTTCGCCAACCACGCCTTCGCCGCGCACTTCCTGGGTCCGGCCGGAGGCGTCGGTGATCACCCAATGCCGGGTGCGCAGCTTGACGGTTTCTTCGCCCGAATTGGTGATCACCACGGTGTAGGACCAAAAATACTGCCGGTTCTCCGCCGAGGAACGCTCCGGCAGATAATTGGGCTCAACGGTCACTTCGATCCGGCGGGTGACGGCGCGGTACATGGCTCGATTTCCAGCTCTTGGCCCAAATATAGCGAAAATCAGCGTTGAAACCAGTCGTTCGGAACGACTTTCAGGTTGTGGTCGCACGCTTCCGCGGTTTCAACATAGTTCCGCGCTAGCCAGCGGCCGCGCCGGAGCAGCGCTCTTCATGGCTGCGTCAGGGTGTCCGCCGAATGCCGTCAGACCTTCGCCGCCGGCAGCTCGGCTGCTATAGCAACGACAGGCGCATTGCGCGCCGCAATGGAGCCGCATGACTCCTCCCGTCACCACCGTTGCCGAGCCGGTCACCGGCGCGCCGCCCGCAGGCGGTCCGCCGGCCGAGCCGGCTGCGCCGCCATCGCGGCCGGCGACCCCGCCGCCGCGCAAGCCGGCGCCGAAACGGGAATTGCGGCTGGATCTGTTTCGCGGCCTGGCGCTGTGGCTGATCTTCATCGATCATTTGCCGGCCAACGTGCTGACCTGGTTCACGCTGCGGAATTACGGCTTCTCCGACGCCACCGAGATCTTCATCTTCATCTCCGGCTACACCGCCGCCTTCGTGTACGGCAAGGCGATGACCGAGCTCGGCTTCGTGGTTGCGGCGGCGCGCATCCTGAAGCGGGTCTGGCAGATCTACGTCGCGCACGTGTTCCTGTTCACGATCTTCCTGGCGGAGATCTCCTACGTCGCCACCAGCTTTCAGAACCCGCTGTATTCCGAGGAAATGGGCATCCTCGACTTCCTCAAGCAACCCGACGTCACCATCGTGCAGGCGCTGCTGTTGCGGTTTCGCCCGGTCAATATGGACGTGCTGCCGCTGTACATCGTGCTGATGTTCTTCCTGCCGCCGATCCTGTGGCTGATGCGGCGATGGCCCGACGTCACGCTGGGGTTGGCGACACTGCTGTACGCCGCGACCTGGCAGTTCGACCTGCATCTGACCGCGTATCCGAGCGGCGCTTGGGTGTTCAATCCGTACGCTTGGCAGCTGCTGTTCGTGTTCGGCGCCTGGTGCGCGATGGGCGGCGCCAAGCGGCTGTCACGGGTGCTGGCGTCGAAAGTCACGCTGTGGCTGGCGGTCGCCTATCTGGTGGCGGCGTTCTACGTCACGCTGACCTGGTACACGCCGCAATTGTTCCACACCCTGCCGAAATGGCTCGAACAGTGGATGTACCCGATCGACAAGCCGAACCTCGACGTGCTGCGGTTCGCGCACTTCCTGGCGCTGGCGGCCCTGACGGTGCGGTTCATTCCGCGCGATTGGCCGGCCTTGAACTCGCCCTGGTTGCGGCCCTTGATCCTGTGCGGCCAGCACTCGCTCGAGATCTTCTGCATTGGCATCTTTCTCGCTTTCGCCGGCTATTTCATCCTGGCGGAAGTCTCCGGCGGCGCGGTGCTGCATTTCTTCGTCAGTGTGACAGGGATTTGCATCATGTCTGCCGCTGCGTGGCTGTTCTCGTGGTACAAGAATGTGGCGAGCAAGGCCGGGTCGCGGACACCACCGGACGCCGACCTCGCGGGAGGCGATGCAGCATGAAGGCCGTGGCGATGGCCGGCTTGAAGTGGATGGTGGCCGTGGCGCTGCTCACGGCGGTCGGCTTGTCGCCCCGCGCAGCCGTCGCCGAGGATGCTCCCACCTGTGTTCCGCCAGCCTATCTGCTGGCCAGCGAAGCCAAGTTGAAGGGCGTCGCCGCGGCGCTGAAGACCACCCACAAGCTCGACATCCTGGTGGTCGGCAGCCGCTCCTCCACCATCCTATCTGCCGAAAACAGCTCCTATCCCGGCCGGTTGCAGACCCTGCTGCGCGACCGTTTCCCGGGCGTGACGATCAACGTGATGGTCGAGATGCGGCCGAAGCGCACCGCGGCCGACATTGCCACCGGGCTGGCGGCGCTGGTCGCCGAACGCAAGCCTGTGCTGGTGATCTGGCAGACCGGCACGTTCGACGCGATCCGCTCGATCGACCCGGACGATTTCCGCACCGCGTTGGGGCAGGGCATCGATGCGGTGAAGCAGGCCGGCTCTGACATCATCTTGATGAATTTGCAGTATAGTCCCCGCACCGAGACCATGATCAATCCGGCGCCATATCTCGACGCGATGCGGGTGGTGGCGCAGGAACACGACGTCCCGCTGTTCGACCGCTTCTCTCTGATGCGCCACTGGAACGAGACGGGCGAATTCGATCTGTTCAGCCCGGCGCCGGGGATTGATCTGGCGCTGCGCGTGCACAACTGCCTGGCGCGCGCGCTGATGGCATTCGTCATCGAGGCTGCGCAGACCGATCCGGCGGAGGCAAGGACCCAGCGTTAATGAGAGTTTCCGGCCCTTTGAGATCGGCCGCCGTCGCGGCGTTTTTGGCGACGGCGTCCCTCCTGATCGCTCCTCCGCAAAGCTTCGCGCAGACCCCATCGGAGCCAGCCCCGCCAGCCGCCGAGGCGGCGCCGGCCGTGGCGCCCGGCGAGGGCGAGGTCGATGTTTCTACGCTCGAGCGCAAGAAAACCGTCGCGGGCGCCGCGCTCGACAAGATTAAAGATGTTGCCAAGCAGGCCGGTGACATCCTCGGCCGGGTGCCATGCCTGCCGCCGAAGGGCGGCGCCAAGTCGATCGGCGCCTTGCCGCGGGTGGCGCGCAAGCTGGCCGATCACCGCCCGGTGGTGATCGTGGCGTTCGGCTCGTCCTCCACCCAGGGCTACGGTTCGACTTCGCCGGCCTTTAATTATCCGAACCGGCTGGCGGCGCAGCTCCGCCGCCATTATCCGGCCTCCGACATCACCGTGGTCAACAGCGGCAAGGGCGGCGAAGACGCGCCCGAAATGATGCGGCGGCTGAAGTCGACGGTGCTGGATGCGAAGCCCGATCTGGTGATCTGGCAGGTCGGCACCAACGCGATCCTGCGCAACCTCGATCCGGCCGACACCGGCAAGCTGGTCGACGACGGCATCAAGGCGATCCAGTCCGCCGGCGCCGATATCGTGCTGGTCGATCCGCAATACGTGCCGCGCGTCAACGAACGCGGCGAGAACGCCGGCAAGATGATCAAGGCGCTCGGCCGGCTCGCCGAGTTGCGCCGCGTCGGCATCTTCCCGCGGTTCGAAGTGATGAAGGAATGGCACGAGCAGCAGGCCATCCCGTTCGACAAGTTCGTCATCGCCGACGGGCTGCACATGAACGATTGGGGCTACGCCTGCTTCGCGCAGCTGCTCGGCGACGGCATCATCCGCTCGGTCGACCAGGTCCGTCTCGGCACCGCCGGTCCGAGCGACGTCACGGCGTTCCGGCCGATGTAACGAATGCGGCGATGACTGCGGTCGTCGCGCGCGCAATCAGCTGATCGGTCTCACGTAACCGCTGGTCACGACGTTACCGAAACAGTCCCGGACGACGCTTTGCGTCGCCCGATACTTCACTCTTGCTGCCGATACGGCGGCTCGCTCACACCTTGTCGAGCGCGGCGAGCAGGTCCTCGATCAGATCGTCTTTGTGCTCCAAGCCGGCCGACAGCCGGATGAAGCCTTCGCTGATGCCGAGTTCGGCGCGCGCTTCCGGCTTCAGCCGCTGATGCGTCGTCGTCGACGGATGGGTGACGAGGCTCTTGGCGTCGCCGAGATTGTTGCTGATCTTCACCAGCTGCAGCGCGTTGAGGAAGCGGAACGCCTCGGCCTTGCCGCCCTTCACTTCGAAGCCGACCAGGGTCGAGCCGGCAGCCATCTGCTTTTTCACCGTGGCGGCCTGGGGGTGATCGGCGCGGCCCGGATACACCAGGCGCGGCACCTTCGGATGGCCCGCCAGCGCATCGGCGATCGCGGCCGCATTGGAGGTCTGCTTCTCGACCCGAACTGCCAGCGTTTCCAGGCCCTTCAGCAGCACCCAGGCGTTGAACGGCGACAGCGACGGGCCGGTCTGGCGCAGATACATCTGGATGTGTTCTTCGATGAACGCCTGCGAAGAGAGCACCACGCCGCCGAGACAGCGGCCCTGGCCGTCGATGTGCTTGGTGGCGGAGTACACCACGACGTCGGCACCGAGCTGCAGCGGGCTCTGCCAGATCGGCGTCGCGAACACGTTGTCGACCACGAGCCGTGCGCCGGCCGCATGGGCGATCTCGGCGATCGCGCCGATGTCGAGCACGTCGAGGGTCGGGTTGGTCGGGCTCTCGAGGAAGAACGTCTTGGTGTTCGGCCGCACCGCCTTCTGCCACTGGTCGAGATCGAGGCCATCGACCAGCGTCGACTCGATGCCGTAGCGCGGCAGCAGGTCTTCGACGACATAGCGGCACGAGCCGAACATCGCCTTGGAGGCGACGACGTGATCGCCCGCGCGCAGCGGCGCTAGCATCGCGGCGGTCACCGCCGCCATGCCGGTGGCGGTCGAGCGCGCCGCTTCGGCGCCTTCGAACTCCGCCATCCGCTGCTCGAAGCTGAACACGGTCGGGTTCGAGAACCGCGAATATTGGAAGCCGGCGTCATCGCCGGTGAAGCGCGCTTCGCACTGCTCGGCGCTGTCGTAGACGAAGCCCTGGGTCAGGAACAGCGCCTCGGACGTCTCGCCGAATTGCGAGCGCAAGCTGCCGGAATGCACCAGGCGGGTCTCGCGGCGGAAATGGGCCGTGGCGGGAACGGGAATGGTCGGTTTGGACTCGGACATGTGGTCTCCAGCGTGCCCACATCGGACGAGGCGGGCACAAAAAAACCGGCCTGGGGCTCAACCCTCGGGCCGGGACCACAACGTCCCCGGCCTGTTTAGCGACTTGTTTAACGTGGCTGCAAGCCGGCCGGCTCAAATCACCACGGGATAAGTCGGGCTCTTAATCCTCCGTACTCTTCCCGTCAAGCCGGGCTTCGGCTAGCGGTTGAGGCTCGTATCTGAGTTTCCCGGAGGGCATGGCTTGCGCTCCGAAGGACCGACACCGTGCCGTTCACCCTGCCGCCCGACGCCAACGGAATTCTGCCCGACCGCATGATCGCGGCGATGACGGAGTCGGGCCTGATCCTACCGGACTATCCGTTCGTCGAGAGCCAGATCCAGCCGGCCAGCCTCGATCTGCGGCTCGGGCCGATCGCCTACCGGGTGCGCGCCAGCTTCCTGCCGGGGCCGGACTGCACCGTGGCGGAGCGGATCGATGAGCTGAAGCTGCACGAGATCGACCTGTCGGACGGCGCCGTGCTGGAAACCAACTGCGTCTATATCGTGCCGCTGCTCGAAAGCCTGGCGATGCCGCGCCACATCGTGGCGGCCGCCAATCCGAAAAGCTCGACCGGCCGGCTCGACGTATTCACCCGGGTGATCGCCGACGGCACCCGCCGCTTCGACATGATCGGCGCCGGCTATCACGGTCCCCTCTACGCCGAGATCAGCCCGAAGACCTTCCCGGTGCTGCTGCGCGAAGGCTCGCGGCTGTCGCAGGTCCGTTTCCGCGTCGGCCAGGCCACGCTGGAGCAGGACGAACTCGACGCGCTGCATGATGCCGAGCGGCTGGTCGATGCCGACGACGCCGACCTCACCGGCGGCGTCGCGCTCAGCGTCGACCTCTCGGGCGAGAACTCCGACGGTTTCGTCGGCTACCGTGCCAAGCGCCACACCGGCGTCGTCGATATCGACCGCCGCGGCGGCTATGCGGTCGGCGAGTTCTGGGAGCCGATCGCGGCCCGTCCCGACGGCACGCTGATCCTCGATCCCGGTGAGTTCTACATCCTGGCTTCGAAGGAAGCCGTGCAGGTCCCGCCGGACTACGCCGCCGAGATGGTGCCGTTCGATCCCTTGGTCGGCGAATTCCGCGTGCACTATGCGGGCTTCTTCGATCCTGGCTTCGGTTACGAAGGCGCCGGCGGCTCGGGTGCCCGCGCGGTGCTGGAAGTTCGCTCGCGCGAAGTGCCGTTCATTCTCGAGCACGGCCAGATCGTCGGCCGCCTGATCTACGAAAAGATGCTGTCGCGCCCCGACGCGATGTACGGCCAGCGCATCGGCTCGAACTACCAGGCCCAGGGCCTGAAGCTGAGCAAGCATTTCAAGGCTTGAGTTCGATCACGACTGCTGACGGTCGAGGTCTCCACGCACGAGGGCGATAGCCGTTTCGGTCTGCTCCAGCTTTGCCGCTATTTCTTCTGCCGTCAGGTGCGCTTCCGTGGCGGGGTCGTCGGAAGGGTAGCGAAACGCGGTTGCCCAGGGTGTGATCGACGAGAGCTCTTCGAACAGCGGTCGGGCCGTGTCTCCGACCGGTACCAGATTGGTCAACGCAACGAGATCGTGCCCTCGGCCGCCGTGCCGCGGAAAAGCGATGCGAAGAGCAATCAGCCGTGCCTTGATCGCCTTCTCGGCGGCTTGTTGAGCCAGATAGGCGGCTTGCGGCAATGAAGCTGGAGGAGTGAGCAAGCGGCGTGCCGCAGTTGCGTCGCTCGTAGCCAGATCAAGCCAGAGCCCGGGATCGCTCGAGCTCATGGCGCCAATGAAAGCGCGGTCTTGTCGAAGACGACGCGGCCGTCTCGCTCGATCTGATGACTGATGCTGCTGGAGTCGGCCCGCGCCGCTTCGAAGCGGCTTCGACGCATAGGCACGATTTGGATCGGAATGCCCAGATCCGAAACCTGCTGCCACAGAGAGACCGGCGTGAACACTCCCGGCGCGACGTCGTCGCTCAGGATCACGCACAGGTCGTAATCACTATCGGGCGTGTGGTCTCCGCGTGCTCGGCTTCCGAACAGGATGATCGTCTCGACCGGCCCGACCGTGGCCAACCGGTTGACGGCCTCGCGCAAACATAGCGGTTCGTCGATGTCGAAAGCGACGCTCATGCGCAACTTATAGCATGAACGCCCCCAAAAATCAGCACCACCGATCCAGTTGTCGGAATGCTGCGCGGGCGAGGTGCGCTCAACGGGATGCCGACTGATTACCCGCCGGGGTCACCCGCCAGATCGCGTTGCCGACGTCGTCGGCGACCAGCAGCGCGCCGCGCTGGTCCAGCGCGACACCGACCGGGCGGCCCTGCGCCTGTTCGTCGGCGTTGAGGAAGCCGGCCAGAACGTCGCGCGGCGGCCCGGACGGTTTGCCACCTTCGAACGGGATGAAGATCACCTTGTAGCCGGAGTGCGGCTTGCGATTCCACGAGCCGTGTTGGCCGACGAAGGCACCGCCCTTCATCGCGTCGGGAAACAGATCGCTGGTGTTGAAGGCGAGCCCGAGCGAGGCCGTGTGGTTGCCCAGCGCGTAGTCCGGCACGATCGCTTTCTCGACCAGATCCGGCCGCGGCGGCTTGACGCGGTCATCGACGTGCAGGCCGAAGTAGCTGTACGGCCAGCCGTAGAATCCGCCGTCCTTCACCGAAGTCATGTAATCGGGCACGAGGTCGCTGCCGATCTCGTCGCGCTCGTTGACGACGACCCACAATTCGCCGGTTTCGGGATGAAAAGCCGGACCGTTAGGGTTGCGCAGGCCGGACGCGAACAGCCGCGTCGCGCCGCTCTCCCGGTCGACCTCGATCACGGCGGCGCGGTTTTCCTCGACCGCCATGCCGTGTTCGGCGGCGTTGCTGTTGGAGCCGGAGGTCGCGTACAGCTTGCTGCCATCCGGGCTGGCGACGAGATCCTTGGTCCAGTGATGATTGAGCGGGCCGGCCGGCAGATCGGCCAGCTTTTCGCCCGCTGCGGTGATCCGGGTGTCGCCCGGATTGTAGGGGAAACGCACGATCGCATCGGTGTTGGCGACGTAGAAGTCGTTACCGACCAGCGCCATGCCGAACGGCGAATTGAGGCCCTGGAGGAACGTCTCGCGGATCTCGGCGACGCCGTCGCCGTCGGCATCGCGCAGCAGGGTGATGCGGTTGGCGCTCGGCGTCCGGGCGCCGGCCTGCCCCATGACGTACTCGGCGACCCGGCGCTTAAGGCCCTTGCCCTCTTCGGGGCGTTCCGGCGCATTGGTTTCGGCCACCAGCACGTCGCCGTTCGGCAGCACGTGGATCGTGCGCGGGTGATCGAGCCCACTCGCGAACGCCGTCACTGCAAGTCCCTCGGCCGGTTTCGGAGTGGCGCCTTCCGACCAGCCCACCGCCTTGGCGATATTGACGGTCGGCAACAGCGTGTTCGCCGGCTCCGGCAGCGTCGGCGAGGGGCCGAAATCTTCGCCCTGTGCCAGATTGGACTGATCGCCGCAGGCCGCGAGCGGCAGCACCAGGGCGAGGCACAGGGCGAGCCGGCTGGTCGGAAGCGATCGGCGCATCTCCAAATCTCCACGGAAGGAACTGAACAAGGCAATGTAGGAAGCGGGGTTGTGTTCAATTTCCACCCGTGAAAATCGGTGAGACGGCTGGTCGCAGGGCGGCCGCGGCAGAAACCACGAACAAAAACAACAACGGGAAGAGAGCCGATGGGAGAAGCGTCCGAGACCGCGCAGGCGGTGCGGTCGCGCGCATGGCGCGGCGTCGCCGAGCTGTATCATGCGGTGTTCACCGGCTTGGTCCTGACTCTGGTCAGCCGCCGCGGTACGGCGGATGCTGCCGAATTCGTATTCCGGGTGTTTCGCCGTCAGCAGCAGGAGCGCTTCGTCTCCGGGCTCGCCAAGCTCGGGCTCAGCGATCTGCCGCCGGCGGTCGCGGCGGCGCAGTATCACTATCTGTCGAACTGGATCGGCGGCGTGCATGTCGAATACATGTACGAAACCGATCGCAAGGCGTGGATCCGCTATCCGCCGCCGCGCTGGATCTGGCGCGGCACCGCGATCTGCGGCGTGCCTTCCGAGGTATCGAAGGCGATGCTCCGCGGCTGGCACGCCAACAATGGCGTCGCGCTCGGCAATCTGAAGCTCGGCTTCGTCTGCACCAAGCAGAGCGTCGACGGCCAGGACGGCCTGGAAGGCTATTACTACGAGGCCGACCATGCCCTCGAGCCGGACCAGCGGCTGCAATTCGCCCGCCATCTCGAAGCGCCGCTGTTCGATCCCGCGGCGGCGCCGGCGCTTCCGGTCGAAAGCTGGCCGAAGTCGCGGCTGGAGAAGGCCTATCGCAACTACGCGATGGAATATGTCCGCACCGCGGCCCCAACCCTGGTGCAGCTGTTCGGCCCGCTCGATGGCGGCTATCTGCTGCATCTGACCGGCAAGCTGATCGGGATGCAGAGTTACGACGAGCTGGCAGCGGCGCTCGGCGTCACCGGCCGCGATGCCGCTGGCTTCGCCGCCATGCTGCGGGCGCTGCTCGATGCGCAGGGCGATGACGTCGAGCTGCGCGAGGTCGGTGGCGGCTTCGAATTGCGGCAGCGCGGCTGGAAATTGATGGACGGCGTTGCCGACGCCGATCCGGCCTGCGTGCGTGTCCTCGAAGGGCTGGCCGAGGGGCTAGCCGCGGCGTGCGGCCGGGGCATCGCTGTCAGTCTGGCCGGCGATCACCGCACCGCCTCGCTGGTTTGGACGGTGCGCTGAGCCGTTCCAACCTATCTGCGGGTGGCCATGCGCGGCGCGACCATCGCGCCGGCCCGGAACGGTGATAGGAAGGCTGAGGCCCGGCTGAAGATCGGGCTCGGGGGAAACGCATGTCCGATATTGCCGTGGCGGAGCTGCCACCGGTCGCGCAAGCCGCGCCGGCTCCGCCTGCGCCGTCGCCTCCGCCCCCCAAAAATCCGCTGCTCGACGACGGCATCCTGCGCACGCTGCTGCGGCTGTCGTGGCCGAACGTCGTGGCGCTGACCGCCGGCACCTGTGTGGCGATCGCCGAGACCTCCTATATCGGCCGGCTCGGCACCGAGGCGCTGGCCGCGATGGCGCTGGTGTTTCCGTTCGTGATCCTGACCATGACGATGTCCGGCGGCGCGATGGGCGGCGGCGTCGCGTCGGCGATTGCGCGGGCGCTCGGCTCCCGCGACGACGACCGCGCCGCGGCACTGGCGATGCACGCGCTGCTGATCGGGCTGTGCTTCGGCTTGGTGTTCACGGTCGGGATGCTGACGTTCGGCGAGCGGGCGCTGGCGCTGCTCGGCGGCCGCGGCGCGGTGCTGAGCCAGGCCGCCGGCTACGTGCACATCTTCTTCGCCGGCGCGGTGGTGCCGTGGCTGATGAACACGTTCGCGGCGATCCTGCGCGGCACCGGCAACATGAAGCTGCCGTCGCTGATGATCCTGAGTTCGGCGATGCTGCAGATCGTGCTTGGCGGCGCGCTCGGCCTCGGTTTCGGGCCGATCCCGCGGTTCGGCATGCCCGGCGTCGCGGCCGGCACGCTGACGGCGTTCTCGATCGGCGCTGCGGTGATGGCCTGGGTGATCTTCTCCGGCCGCGCCGGGGTGAAGCCGCGGCTCGCCGGCCTGCGGATCGAGCGCGGCATGTTCGTCGACATCCTGAAGGTCGGCGCGGTGTCGTGCTTCTCGCCGCTGCAGTCGGTGCTGACGATCACGATCTTCACCCACATGCTGGCGCATTTCGGCACCGCGGTGCTGGCCGGCTACGGCATCGGCGGCCGGCTCGAATTCATGCTGACCTCGATCGCGTTTGCGGTCGGCATCGCGTCGGTGCCGATGATCGGCATGGCGATCGGCGCCGGCCGCGTGAAACGGGCGCGGCAGATCGCCTGGACGGCGGGGCTGGTGTCGTTCCTGTTCGTCGGCGTGGTCGGCACCGGGATCGCGATCTTCCCGCACCTTTGGATCGACCTGTTCACCGACGACACAGCGGTGCGGCTCGCCGGCGAGCAGTATCTGCGCGCGGCCGCGCCGATGTACGCGTTCATCGGGTTGGCGATCTCGATGTATTTTTCCGCGCAGGGCGCTGCCAGGGTGCTCGGACCAGTGCTGGCGCAGACCGGGCGGCTGCTGTTCGTCGTGATTGGCGGCTGGCTGCTGATCCAGCACCACGGCAGCACCGGCAGCTTCTATCTGCTCGCCGCCGGATCGATGGTGCTGCTCGGGCTGACGTCGGCGCTCAGCGTGCTGGTGACGCGCTGGGGGCCAAAGCCGCCGGCCGTGCCGATCGTCCGCTAGCGGTCAGCCTGCCGCGGGGCAAACGGCAGCAGCACGTCGAACAGGCTTGGGCCGCTGGTGGCGAGCGCGCCTTCGAGCGACAGCAGGCGTCGCCGGGTGATGGCGCCGCCATTGGCGCAGATGCCGCTGGTGTCGCCCGCGGCTGCGAGCGCGCGGTGGCACGGCACGATCAGGGCGAACGGGTTGCGCCGGATCGCCTGGCCGACCGCATGCACGGCGCCGGAGGCGCGGAGCTGCTTGGCGATCTCCGCAAAGGTCAACGTCTCGCCGCGCGGGATTGCGCGGACCGCCGCATAGACGCGGCAATCGAACGCCGGAATCCCGCCGAGATCGAGCGCAACGTCGGAAAACTCCCACGGCTCGCCGCGCAGCGCCGCCGCAATGCCGTCGATCACCGGTTCGATCCAGGCCTCGGCACGGCTCTCGCGGGCATCCGGGCAGAGCCGCAGCAGCCGGCGGCGGGTGTCGATCTCGCGGTTTTCGGCCAGCTGCACGGCAAGCACGCTGCCGCGATCCCATGCGATCGCGCATCGGCCCATCATGGTGTCGAAGATCGTGTAGGCAGCCCTCGCCATAGTCAGAACCGTACCAGCGAAAAGCGGGGACGCATCTAGAAAGTAAACAAATTATTAACAACTTTAACGAGTCGGCATTGCGGTGCGGGAGGGGCTGCGGCGTCGCGCGCCGGCCCCCTTAATGATCGCCCCTTGGCGGCGCGCCCGGTCTCGGCTAGATCAGAGTCCGTCGCCGCGTCAGCGCGGCGCCCGGCGCGGGCGTAGTTCAATGGTAGAACGGCAGCTTCCCAAGCTGCATACGAGGGTTCGATTCCCTTCGCCCGCTCCAACCAACCCCCTCACGCGTTCCCCTGATCTCGATCGGCTGTTGTTGCGGGTTACCGCGAAGTGGTTGCGGCTTCCGTCAAACCAGCGCTGTTCGGTACGCTATCGCGCGCCAATCCCGGAGTTGGAGCCGTTGTCGCCGCTTGCTCTGCGCTGCGCGCACGGCAGCCTGCATCCGGAGTGTGCTCCGGTTGATCGGCGTCAACGCCGCCGCCGCCGATCAGCAGGAAGCTTAGTTACTGCTTCATTGCAGGGGGGTACGGCAATGACGACCACCATGATGACTTTCGACATCTTGCTGTTGGCTGCGGCCGCGGTGTCGACGGTGCTGATTTTGTTCGGCGTAGTAATCGCGAGCGGTCATGAAGGCGAGCATCAGCACGCCAACGCCCGCGTGATGTCCCGCCACGACTGATCGTCACACGGCCTTTCGCGGTCGGCGTCAGGACTTGCCGACCGCGTTGTTCAGGTCGTGCTTGATCGTCTCCAGCAGCGAATTCAGCACATCATTGTGCGCAGGCGCTTGGCTGCGCGCAGGTGCCGGGATCGGCCTGCTGGGCGAGCGATGCTGAGCAGAAGGTGTGACCGGCGGCAGTGGTGCCGGTAACAGCGGTTGCGCCGTGGTAAGCCGATTTCCGGCAGGCTGAGACGGGATGGTTGGGGCCGGTGGTGCCGGGCGCTGTGGCACAGCGGATGTCCGAGACGGTGGACGAACGCTAGTTTGAACCGGTGGGACTGCGGCACGCGCCGCCGCTGGCCGATGAGGCGTAGCTTCCCGGGGATGATTGGTCGCCGGCGCGGTGTGTTGCTGCCGCATGGAAGCCGGCTCGGCTGACGTAGATGTAGTAGATGTAAGCGTCGCCGCACCTTCCGGGCTGACGAAATCGCCATAGAGTACGTCGTCGTGGCGACCCATCCACCACAGCGCCGTGCCATAGGCCGCTGCCAGTGCGATGATCCCGAGCAGGCTGAGCTCCAGCATCAGAGCCACCCCGCCCCGACAGGATGAGCTGGTGGTTGCGCGGGTGCCGCCAGACGGAAAAAGCGCATCCGGTCGGCCTTGGTCGCCGACCTTGTTACTTGGATGCAAAATTTTGTGCGCGGCGATCGCATGCGTAATCCCGAAACTAATCAATTGATTCCGGAACCCACACGGCCCTGCAAGTTATTTTTAATCCAATTCAAATGGATGCAACGCAAAAAAGAAGCGCCGGGCAAGCCGGCGCTTCCAGCAACTCAATAAGTGATCGGCGATCGCCGATTAGCGACCGGCCAGCACCGGCAGGCCGAGCATCGACGAGAACGGCGCCGGGTTGTTAATCAGCTGAGCCGAGGCCTTCTGATTGCTGGCGAGCGACGACCAGGCGTCCTGATTCTTGGTCAGGGACGACCACGGCTTCTGGCTCGAAGCGAGCGACGACCACGGCTTCTGCGACGCCGAGAGCAGCGGACCGAACATCGAGGACAGGAAGAAGTTCGGGCTGGTCAGCTCGGGGAAAATGCCGCCGAGGGTGGTGCGGGAGTCGGTCAGCCGCGGCGCGCCGGTCAAGCGGGCGGACGAATCCACCAGCGAAGCGCTGCTGCCGTGGCGAGAGGAGACGTCGCGGATCGCGCCGTGGCGGTTGAGGATCGCGTCGGCCTGGCCACCCTTGCCGAACGGCGGGTCGACCGTGACCACGGTACCGTCCTTGTCGCTGGAGACGATCGCGGCGTTGCTGAACGAAGCGGCCTTGAGCTCCGCGACGGCCGCCTGCGCCTTGGCCGCGTCCTGATACACCTTGAAGATCTGCGTCATTACTACCTTCCTCTAGAGTGATGCGTTGGTTGGAATTTCAGTCTTTGACCGACAATTCGTTGGCAACCCACCCAGTTCCCAACTTGGCATAGTTTCGCGACGCGGCAAGCCCTGCAAACACCAGGTTACCGGCGGCATCGCGCCGCAGCAGAACCTGCTTGCTTGCAGTAAATAATCACTTGCGATCAAGACGGTTCGATCAACTCCAGCCGGATCGTCAGTTCACGAATGCGTTGACCGGTAGCCCGGTATAGTTTGTCCCCGGCATCGACGCCCGGCCGTCGGGCTCACCGTGCCTCCGATTCTTGACGGGCTGATCCTGCCGCTCATCTCCGACAGGCGGATGACTCTGCCGTGGCCCGGCGCTGCGGACCCTCCCTTTGACCTCAGATGCAAGACATCCGTTCACGGCCCTGACGCACGACTGTGCAACCACAGCGATCCGGATTCGGCCGTGCTCGGAACAAAGCCGCGCCCTGCCGCGTCTGAGACCGACAGGGGGGAGATGTGAATGGAAACCGTTGCGGGCGCGTCGTGGTGGATGGCGGGGGTGCTGTATCAGATCTATCCGCGCTCGTTTCAGGACAGCAACAGCGACGGCATTGGGGATTTGCGCGGCATCATCGATCGGCTCGGCTATCTGTCCGATCTCGGCGTCGACGCGATCTGGCTGTCGCCGATCTTCCCGTCACCGATGGCGGACTTCGGCTATGACGTCGCGGACTATGTCGGCATCGATCCGATCTTCGGCACCATGGATGATTTCGACGCGCTGGTGCTCACCGCGCATGCCCGCGGCCTGAAGGTCATTCTCGATCTGGTCCCGAACCATTCGTCCGACCAGCATCCCTGGTTCATCGAGAGCCGGTCGTCGCGCCACAATCCCAAGCGCGATTGGTACATCTGGCGCGATCCGGCGCCGGACGGCGGGCCGCCGACCAATTGGCTGTCGGAATTCGGCGGCAGCGGTTGGGAATATGACGACGCCACCGGCCAATATTACTATCACGCCTTCCTCAAGCAGCAGCCCGATCTCAACTGGCGCAATCCGGAGGTGCGGGCGGCGATCTTCGAGGCGATGCGGTTCTGGCTGCGCAAGGGTGTCGATGGCTTTCGGGTCGACGTGATCTGGCATCTGATCAAGGACGATCAATTCCGCAACAACCCGCCCAACCCGGATTTCCGCCCCGGCATGCCGCCGCACGCTGCACTGCTTCCGGTATATTCGGCCGACCGGCCGGAGACGCTCGCGGTGGTGGCCGAGCTGCGCAGCGTGATCGAGGAGTTCGATCATCGTCTCCTAATCGGCGAGATCTATCTGCCGGTCGAGCGGCTGGTGGCGTATTACGGCGCCGGGCTGAAGGGCGCGCAGCTGCCGTTCAACTTCGCGCTGCTGTCGACCCCATGGCGTGCCCGCGAGATCGCCGGGCTGATCGAGCGTTACGAGCTGGCGCTGCCATCGGGCGCATGGCCCAACTGGGTGCTGGGCAATCACGACCGGCCGCGGGTGGCGGGCCGGGTCGGACCGGCGCAGGCGCGCGTCGCTGCGATGCTGCTGCTGACGCTGCGCGGCACCCCGACGATGTATTACGGCGACGAGCTCGGCATGGAGCAGGTCGAGATCGCGCCCGAGGACGTGCAGGACCCGTTCGAGAAGAACGTGCCGGGGATCGGCGTCGGTCGCGACGGCTGCCGCACGCCAATGCAGTGGGACGCCTCAGCGAATGCCGGCTTCTCCGATGCCCGGCCGTGGCTGCCGCTGGCGCCCGATGCCACCCAGGACAACGTCGCCAATCTGCGGGCGGACGCGCAGTCGATCCTTAATCTGTATCGCGCGCTGCTGCGGCTGCGGCGGCAACTGCCGCAGCTCGCGCTCGGCGATTATCAGCCGCTCGCCGCGGAGGGCGATCTGTTGCTGTATCGCCGGCGTCATCAGGGACAGTCGGTGCTGGTGGCGCTCAATCTCGGACCGGATCCGATCTCGGCCGCGTCGGACGCCATCGGACTCGACGGCGAGGTGCTGTTGTCGACCATGCTCGACCGCGCCGGCGAACGGGTCGGCGACACCCTCGATCTCCGCGGCAACGAAGGCATCATCGTCGGAAGCGCGCCGGAGGAGGTTGTGTAGCCGCCCGAGCCCGACCTTTTCCAACATCTTCTCCGTCATTGCGAGCGAAGCGAAGCAATCCAGAGCTTCGGGCACTGAGGTGCTGGATCGCTTCGTCGCTGCGCTCTTCGCAACGACGATTTGAAAGGTCGTCGATGGTTCAGGCCTTCGCGCGTCCGCCGCCGTCGACTTCGGTCCGGCGCAGCAGATAATCGAGGCCGCCGACCCTGAACCAGCGATAGCCGTAGCCTTCGATCAGCAGCTTGTGCCGGCCGCGGGTGGCGCGGCTGTGATTGTCGCCGAGCAGGTCGATCAAGGTATCGCCGGCATCATCGGGCAGCCCGACCGCGAACGACACCTCGCGCGGCTGCTCGTCGAGATTGTGCACGAACAGCGCTGAATTGTTGCGCCAGTCGTAGCGCAGGATCAGCACCGCGGGATCGCGCGCGGCGATCACCTTGAAGTCGCCCCAGCCGATCTCCGGCACTTCCTTGCGCATCCGGATGATGCGCTCGGTCCAGTTCAGCATCGAATCCGGATCGCGGCGCTGCTGGGCGACATTGACGTGCTCGAAGCCGTAGGCGCCGTGGTCGATCACCGGGATCTCCGGCTTGTCGCTCTTGGTGAAGCCGCCGTGCGGCTCGGTCGACCATTGCATCGGCGTGCGCGCGCAGCGCCGCTCGGGCAGCGCCAGATTGTCCCCCATCGCGATCTCGTCGCCGTAGCGGATCACCGGCGTGCCCGGCAGCGTCATCATCAGGCTGTAGGCGAGCTCGAGCCGGCGCTGATCGCCGCCGAGCATCGGCGCCAGCCGGCGCCGGATGCCGCGATCGTACAGCTGCATGGTTTTATCCGGACCGAACTTCTCGAACACGATCCGCTGCTGCGCCTTGGTCAGCCGGCCGAGATCGAGCTCGTCGTGGTTGCGCAGGAACAGCCCCCATTGCGCGGTGGCCGGTCGCGGCTTGGTGGCGGCAAGCGCGTTGGCCAGCGGGCCGGTGTCGGCGGCGGCGAGCGCGTAGAACAGATGCTGGTTCACATGAAAATTGAACATCATCTGCATGCGTTCGCCGTCATCGCCGAAATAGTGCAGGTCGTCTTCGGGGCGGACATTGGCCTCGGCCAGGATGATCGAGTCGCCTTTGCGCCATTGCAGGAATTCGCGGAAGGTTCGCAGCATGTCGAACTGTTCGACAGGCTTCTTGACCTTCGGACCTTTGGTGGCGATCACGAACGGCACCGCGTCCATCCGGAAGCCGGACACGCCGAGCTGAATCCAGAACCCCATGATCTTCAGGATCTCTTCCTGCACATAGGGATTGGCGGTGTTGAGGTCGGGCTGGAATTCGTAGAAGCGGTGGAAGTACCAAGCCTTCGCCTGCTTGTCGTGAGTCCAGGTCGACTTCTGTACGCCCGGAAACACCATGCCCTGGTCGGCGTGGGCGGGCTTCTTATCCGACCACACATACCAGTCGCGATAGGGCGAGTTGGGATCGGCGCGGGCCTGCTTGAACCAGGGATGCTGGTCGGAGGTGTGATTGACCACGAGGTCGATGATCACCCGCATGCCGCGCTGTTTGCATCCGTGGGTGAATTCGACGAAGTCGCCGAGCGTGCCGTAGCGCGAGTCGACGCCGTAATAGTCGGAGATGTCGTAGCCGTCGTCGCGATAGGGCGAGGGCTGAAACGGCATCAGCCAGATCGCCGTGACGCCGAGCCCGTGCAGATAATCGAGCCGCCTTGTCAGGCCCTTGAAGTCGCCGATGCCGTCGCCATTGGCGTCCATATAGGTCGCGACCGACAGGCAGTAGATTACGCCGTTCTTGTACCAAAGGTCGTCGATCATCGGCGCTCGGCGGCTTGGGAGGAGGGGGGGGTGGCGGCGCATTGCGAGGGGCGAAGCGAGGAAGCAATCCAGCGCCGTGCTCGGCGTTCCTGGATTGCTTCGCTCCGCTCGCACTGACGGACAGACTGGCGGCGGACCGTCAGGTCAGCGCCACGCCGTAATAATCGTCGACCTGGCGCGCGCCGCGCCAGTCCCATTCCGAGCCGCGGCCGTATTTCGGCGCGCGTTCGAGTTGGTCGACGGTGACCATCACCTGATAGCCGCCGAGCTCGACATTGTATTTCAATGCCGGCCAGGGCAGCGGATAGTGATCGTCGCCGATGCCGAGGAAGCCGCCGAATGACAGCACCGCGTAGGACACGCGGCCGCTGACCTTTTCGATCATCAACCGCTCGATCGAGCCGATCTTCTCGCCGTCCGGCCCGTACACCGCGGTTCCCTGCACCTTGTCGCTGCCGATCAGCTTGAGGGTTTCGTTGGCTTCTGGGTTCATGTTGGTCTCCCTGTGAGCGAAACCAACGAGCGGATCGAAAACCTGTTCCGCGCCCGAGCCTGCGTCATCGCCTCTTCACAAACCGGAGAATCGTACTTATCCTCTCTTCATCGGAAACAACGGAAGGAGGTGGTCCAGTGTCTCTCTCGAAACGCTGTCACCTCGCTGGGGACGCCCGCTGAGGTTGGCTGACTGAGCATCGTTGCGGCGGGCACGAGACCCGCTCGCCGGAAGTGATGCACGAGCAGTGAGCCGCTCGGCCGAGGCGTCTCGCAGCGCCTGGGAACCAGCGAGTTACGAGGCGCGCGTCGGCGTTCACACGCCGGCGCGCGTTTGTGTTTTGGAGCATTTTGTCACGTCAGTGACTGTCACTTCAGCAACTGTAGCTCGGATGCAGCGAAGCGAAATCCGGGTCTTGGTCTGCGGCTTCCCGCATTCCGCTGCGCTGCATGCAGGCTACGGCGCATGCGGGCGGGGGCGTCAGAACGAACCCGCGAGCGTCAGCCGCACCGCGGTTGGTTCTGCCGGATGAACATGGCGATCGTTGATGCCGCCCAGCGGTTCGCCGGGCAGTCGTGACAGATAGTAATATTCGATCTGATTGGTCTTGGCGTTGAACAGGTTCAGCACGTCGAGCTGCAGCCGCACGCCGTTGTCGAAACGGTAGCCGGCGCGGGCATTGAAGATCAGCGACGACAACGAATGCACGCTGTCGTCCTCGATCAGCGGCCGCGGTCCGAAATAGCGGCCTTTCAGTGCGCCAAACCAGCCGCGTTGTTCGCCGAGCGTGATGCCGGCGCTCGCCACCCAGGCCGGTGCGCCCGGGATGAAGTCGCCAGCCGGGTCGAAATCCGTGAACCGCGCTTTGGTATAGGCAACGTCGAGATCGACGCCGAGCCAGGACAGCGGCCGATACTGGCTGGTCCACTCGACGCCGACGCGGCGGCTCGGCCGGCTCGGCTCGGTGGTGCCGGCATCGCCGACGAACAACAGCTCGGAGTCGAAATCGAGCACGAACACCGCGAGCGAGGTCGTTAGTCCGGGGATCGATCTGTTGCGGATGCCGAGTTCGGCGCCCTTGGAGCGCACCAGCAGCGGCACGCGGTTCACCGGATCGCCCGAGTTGGGATCGACCGTGATGGTGGCGCCGCGGATGTCGTTGCTGTGCAGCCCGGTGCCGGCGTTGCCGTAGAATTCGGTGCCGACCCAGGGGCCGAGCACGATGCCGGCTTTCGGGCTGGTCATCGCCGCCGACGCATTGCCGGAGTTGGCCGGATTGTCGCTGATCACCCGGCCGGTGAAGAAATCCTGCCGCACGCCGGCGGTGGTGCGCAGCCAATCGGTCCAGCGCACGGTGGTGTCGGTCCACAGCCCGAGCGACTGCTCGGAGACATCGTCGGCCCGCACCGTCGACAGCCAGTCGCGCTGATAGGTCTTGTTGAGGCCGACATTGATGGTGTCGGATCGCGTCTGCAGCCCGACCCGGGTTTCCACCGGCAGTCCGGCGAACCGGTAGTCGAAGCGCTGCGTGCCGTTCAGCCCGAGCACGGTGCGGCGGTCGTGCTGGTTGAACTGGTCGCCGTTCACCGGGTCGTCGAGGAAATAGGTGAAGTTGTTATAGAGCTGCAGCGACGAGCGGATCACATAGGCGTTGATGTCGGTCTGGCCGATGTCGCTGGATTTCGCGAACCGGCCCGACAGGCTGTAGCGGCTGGCGATGCCGCCGTCGGTCGGATCGAGCGAGCCATAGCGGCCGATCAGGCCCTGGTCGATCGCGCGCTGCGCCACCTGGTCGGTCGAGGTCCAGCGGTTGGAATAGGCCATGCCGGTCAGCGAGAAGCCGTCGGTCATGGTGCCCTGGCTGTAGCGCAGCACACCGTTCAGCTTGCGGACGTTGTCCGGCACGTCCCACGGGCCGTTGTAGGTGTTGGCTTCGAACGCGGCGAGCCAGGTGCCGTCGCCGACACGGGTCGAGCCGGCGCCGAGCAGCCGGCGATAGCCGAAGCTGCCCACCGTCACCTCGGCGAGGGTCTTGGGCATCGCTCGCAGATATTCGATGCCGAGCGCGCCGGCCGAGCCGAAGTCGCCGACGTCGGCGAAGTACGGCCCCTTGCGCACCGTCATGGTGCTGATCAGTTCGGGGATCAGGAAGTTGACGTCGGCATAGCCCTGGCCGTGGCCATGGGTCGGCATGTTCACCGGCATGCCGTCGATGGTGATGGCGAGATCGGTGCCGTGGTCGAGATTGAAGCCGCGCAGGAAGTATTGGTTGGCTTTGCCTTCGCCCGAATGCTGGGTGACCACCAGTCCGGGCGCGGCTTCCAGCGCTTCGCCCGGCCGCATGAACGGCAGCGCGTTGATCTCCGCGCCGGTGATGACGCGGCTGCTCGCGGCCTGATTCTGCGGTGCGCTCATGGCATCGGTTGCAGCGTTACTGCTCGGCGCTGACGACGATGAGGAGGCGGACGGTGATGGTGCCGGGACAGCGCGGCCGTCGCGCGCAGCGGTCGCGGGGGCGTGTCGCCGCGGCGGCTTGGGCTTGGCTTCGGCCGGGGCGTCGATGGTGACCTGCGGCAGCGCCTGCTCGGCCCACGCCGTGCCATTCACCACAGCAAAACTCAACACGATGCAGCCGACCGCGCAGCCGCGCATCATCTCTCGCCGGACACTCGCCACGCGCACCCCCTCGTGTCCTGCATCGTTGCAAGACGCGCCCGCCCCAAATCTGTTATCGCAGGCGGTCCCGGCAGAGCGCCCACGGTCGCAACGTGCCCGGCGAGTATGACGAAGTCAATCAAACTTCATACTGACAACCTGGTAACCAGCAAGAGGCACTCGATGCACCGCGTCACCATCACGCTCGACGACGACCTGATGGAGAAGCTCGACGCCATCATCGCGGCGCGCGGCTACCAGAACCGCTCCGAGGCGATCCGCGATCTGGCGCGGATCGGCATCCAGCAGACCGCGGCGGAGACCGCCGGCGGGCATTGCGTCGGCGCGATGGTCTATACCTATGATCACTCCAAGCGCGACCTGCCGCGCAAGCTGACGCAGAGCTTCCACCATCACCACGATCTGTCACGCGCCACGATGCACGTGCATCTCGATCATGATCAGTGCCTGGAAGTGACGATCCTCGACGGCAACGCCAGCGAACTGCAGCATTTCGCCGACCACATCTTCGCCGAACGCGGCGTCCGCTATGGCCGGCTGGTGACGATTCCGGCGGAGCCGCCTTCAGAGGATCACGACCATCATCACGAGCATGAGTCGTGATCTTGAACGGAAGCCTTCAGCGTGACGGCGACTTCCGCACGCGAGGCGTCTTTGCCGGGGCTTTCTTCGCCACGACTTTCGCCGCCTTGTCGTCGCCGATCACGCCCTCGCGCCGCTTCACTGCGTGGTAATAGGCCCACCACAGATGCGCCGCGGCGCCGCGTAACGGGCGCCAGGGTTCGGCGAGCGGCGCCATCTGTTTCACGGTCGGGCGCGCTTTCAGGCCGAGACCGATCCGCATCGCTTCCTGCACCGCGAGATCGCCGGCCGGCCAGGCGTCGCCGTGGCCGAGGCAGAACAGCAGATAGATGTCGGCGGTCCACGGCCCGATGCCGTGCAACGCCGTCAGCGTGGCGTGGGCGGCGTCGGCGTCTTCTTCAGCCAGCACATCGAGGTTGAGCCGTTCAGCGGCGAGCTCCTTGGCCAGTGCCTTCAGCGTCTTGATCTTTGCGGTTGAAAGACCGAGCCGCGCCAGCCGGTCGGCCCGCGCCCGCTTGATCGCGCCGTGCTCGAACGGATCGAACGCCGCGGAGACCCGGCCCCAGATCGCTGCGGCCGACGCGGTCGAGAGCTGCTGGCCGCAGACGATCGCGGCGAGGCCGGCAAAGCCCGGCTCGCGCCGGCGCAGCGCCGGCATGCCGGCGACCTGAAGCACGGGCTTGAGCCGCGGGTCCCGCTTCACCAGCGCGGTGATGGCGTCCTCGAGGTCGGCCTGGCTGTCGAGATGAATGGTCATCAGGTGGTTCGGCTTTCCGGCGTCGTGCGCGGGCTTGACCCGCGCATCCATCCGCTATCGTAAAAGAGTCTCTCATCCGATGGATTGCCGGATCAAGTCCGGCAATGACGTCAGGGGTTCAATGCCGCCACCCGTTTTCCGATTTGCCCCGAGCCCGAACGGCTATCTGCATCTCGGCCACGCTTTCTCGGCGCTGCTGAATGCCGATCTGGCGCGGGCGAGCGGTGGCCAGCTGCTGCTGCGGATCGAGGACATCGACCGCACCCGATGCCGGCCGGAATTCGAGCAGGCGATCTATCAGGATCTGTCCTGGCTCGGCATCGGCTGGGACGGCGAGGTGCGGCGGCAATCGGATCATCTCGAGCTGTACCGTGACGCGGTGACGCAACTCGCCGCCAAGGGGCTGATCTATCCGGCGTTCGAAACCCGCGCCGAGATCGCCCGGCTGGTCGCCGATCAGGAAGCAGTGTCGCCATGGCCGCGCGATCCCGACGGCGCGCCGCTGTATCCGGGAGCCGGCAAGCAGCTTTCGCCCGCGCAGCGCGACGAGCTGATCGCCGCCGGTGTGCCGTATGCGCTGCGGCTGGACATGTCGGCTGCGATCGCGTTGGCCGGCGAACTGAGCTGGCAGGAACTCGGCAAAGGACCGGACGGCGAAACCGGCACCATCGCGGCGCGGCCGGAGGCGTGGGGCGACGTCATCATCGCGCGCAAGGAAACGCCGACCAGCTATCATCTATCGGTGGTGATCGACGACGCGCTGCAGGGCATCACCGAGGTGGTGCGCGGCGCCGATTTGTTCTGGTCGACCTCGGTGCATCGGCTGCTGCAGCAACTGCTCGGCCTGCCGGCGCCGGTGTATCGGCACCATGCGCTGCTGCGCGATGCGGAGGGCCGCAAGCTGTCGAAATCCACCGGGTCGACCGGCCTGCGCGAGCTGCGCGCCGCCGGCGTCACGCCGGCCGAGATCCGAACCTTGGTCGGGCTTGCGGCGCCCATCTGAACGCCGCCTGATGCCGCCTGCATCGATCCCGGCGCCCACGCGCGGCGTGACTCCACAGCGGCGAGCGTGGCATTGTAGCCGGGACGGCTCGGGGGACTCATGGCGGTGAAATCGCGCGCGTTGCGCAGCGGGCGGACGCAGGTCAAGCGGACGCCGCCGAAACGCGTCCGTCGCAAGAAGCCCGCCTCGTCCGGCATGATCGAGACCGTGCTGGCGACCTTCGCGCACGAGGTCCGCACCCCGCTCACCGGTATCCTGGCAGTCAGCGAATTGCTGGCGACCTCCGATCTCAACGAGCGGGAGCGCCGCTGGGTCGACACCATCAAGGCCGGCGCCGAGCATCTGTCCGGCCTCGCCACGCTGTTCGTCGACGCCGCCCGGCTCGGCACCACCGGGCTCGGGCTGCGGTCGGAGTTCTTCGATCTGCGGGCGCTCGCCCGCCATGCCGGCGATTCGCTGTCGGGCCGCGCCGCCGCCAAGGGGCTGCGGGCCACGGTGACGATTTCGCAGCGGCTGCCGGGCTTTGCGATCGGCGACGCGGTTCGGCTGCGCGCCGCGCTGGAAAACCTGATCGACAACGCGGTGAAATTCACCGAGCACGGCGACGTGGCGCTGAAGGTCACCGCCGCAGCCGCCGGCCGCGGCAAGGCGCAGGTGTCGTTCGCGGTGTCCGACAGCGGCATCGGGCTGTCGCTCACCGAGATCAAGCGGCTGTTTCGGCCGTTCTCGCAGGCCAATGTCAGCATCGCGTCGCGGTTCGGCGGCGCCGGCCTCGGTCTGTCGTCGGTGCGGCAAATTGCCCGGGCCCTCGGCGGCGACGTCACGGTGGCGCAGCGGCCGCGCGGCGGCACGGTCTTCACCCTGACGGTGACGCTGGAGCGGGCCAAGCCGCCTCAGATGGCGACGCCGGACGGTGCGATCCGCGCCACCGGCGGCGGGCGGCTGCGCATCCTCAGCGTCGAGGACAATCCGTTCGGGCGCGTGGTGCTGAACGCCATCCTCACCGAGCTTGGTCATTGCTGCGAATTCGTCGGCAGCGGCGAGGCGGTTCCGGAGCGGCTGGCGAAGGCCGAGTTCGACGCGGTGCTGATGGATATGGTGCTGCCGGGCATCAGTGGCGTCGAGGCGATCCGGCTGATCCGGGCGCTGCCGCCGCCGCTGCGCGCGGTGCCGATCATCGGCGTGTCGGGACGCGATCAGGACGAAGCGGCGGCCCGTCAGGCCGGCGCCGATGCGTTCCTGCTCAAGCCGGTTTCGCCCCGGGCGCTCGCAACTGCGCTTCTTGCAGCGTCATCCCCTCGGGCAGCCGCGACTTGATGATCGCGGCATTGAGTTCGCCGCCGTAAACGAAAATCGCGGCGATGAAATACAGAAACACCAGCGCGATGATCACCGACGCCAGGCCCGCATACATCGACACGTAGTTGTTGGCGAACCGCGCCAGATACATGCCGAAGGTGATGCCCGAGATCAGCGACGCGGTGATAGTGAAGACGATGCCGGGCAGGATCTGCCGGAACGACCGCCGCCCTGCCGGCAGATAGGCGTGCAGCAGGAACAGCGCCACCGTCAGCGCCGTGATCGCAATGCCATAGCGGCCGATCGTCAGCAACGGCTCGTTATTGTGCACCAGCAGCGGCACGTAGTGCCGGGCGGTGGCGAGGATCAGTGGGCCGAGCACGATCAGAAACCCCATCGCCAGCGCGGTAAATGCCGCCACCAGGGTGTAGCCGATCGACTCCAGTCGCAGCAGATACCACGGCCGCGGCTCGATCACCGCATAGGCACGGTTGAGGCCGACCCGCAGGCTCTCGACGCCGTTGGAGGCGAAATACAGCGCCAGCAGCAGGCCGATGGTCAGCACCCCGCCGCGGGTGGTGGTCAGCACGTCGTGGATCTCGCCCGACAGCGTGCTGGCGACCTGCGCAGGCCAGACGTCGAGCAGCAGCTCGGCGGCGCGGTCGGCGAGTTCGCGGGAGCCGACGAAGCCGGCCAGCGAGGTGAGCACGATCAGGAAGGGAAACAGCGCCATCAGGGTCGACAGCGCGATATGGCTGGCGATCGCCCATCCGTCGTCGGCCAGGAACGTATAGAGCGCATCGACTGCGACCGCATAGGCGTAGCGGATCTGCCTCACGGGTCACCTTGTCACGAGTTGCGGCCGGCGGGATGGCAGAACCTTAGCATTCGATACTAACCGCCTCCACCCGGGATCGTTGCGCCCGACCATGCGGCAGGGATAGCGCGGGATCAGTAGCGGTGTTATGAAACCTAGATGGCATCCTTCCTGAGTTCAATCGCCCTGCCGGTCGCGCTCTGCGCCGTGGCCTTAGTGCTCATGCTCGGTCTGATCAACATGATGCGGGGCGGTTCGCCGAACCGATCGCAGACCCTCATGCGCTGGCGGGTCTTGCTGCAATTCGTCGCCATCGTCATCACCATGCTTGCGATCTGGGCGATGGGCCGTTAGCTGCCCTCCAACTCCTGGATCACTTGGTTTCCCGCAGCAGGATCCCCGCGCGATGGTCGTTCTCAATCGAATCTACACCCGCACCGGTGACGACGGCACCACCGCCCTCGGCTCCGGCGAGCGGCGGGCGAAGTCCGATCCGCGGATCGCGGCCTACGGCACTGTGGATGAGACCAATGCGGCGCTCGGCGTGGTGCGGCTGCATTTGTCGGAGCTGCCGGAACTCGACGCCATGATCGGGCGTATTCAGAACGATCTGTTCGATCTCGGCGCCGACTTGGCGGTTCCGGAACGCGAAGGTAAGGCCGAACGGCTGCGGGTGCTGTCGAGTCAGGTCGAGCGCCTGGAGCGCGATATCGATCAGCTCAACGAAGGCTTGGCGCCGCTGACATCTTTCGTGCTGCCGGGCGGCAAGCCGGCAGCCGCTTACCTGCATGTGGCGCGGACAATATGCCGCCGTGCGGAACGGGCCATGGTGGAACTCTCGGCTCGGCCGAACGAGAAAATCACCCCGGCGGCCGTCCAATACGTCAACCGGTTGTCCGACTTCCTGTTTGTCGCCGCCCGCACGGTGAACGACGGTGGCGCCCGCGACGTGCTCTGGGTGCCGGGCCAGAACCGCTAGGGAACAAGGCGGTTTTTGGCTTTGCCGCGTTGACCGCGGTTAGGAGGGGCTTTAGGTTCCGCCGCCACAACAAACAATTACCCACCGCAACACGAAAGAGGATCGATGAAGGTTCTGGTGCCGGTCAAGCGCGTGGTCGACTACAACGTCAAGATCCGCGTCAAGAGCGACGGGTCGGGCGTTGAACTCGCCAACGTCAAGATGTCGATGAATCCGTTCGACGAGATCGCCGTCGAAGAAGCGCTGCGCCTCAAAGAGGCCGGCAAGGCGACCGAAGTCGTCGTGGTCTCGATCGGACCGGCGCAGGCGTCGGAAACCCTTCGCACCGGCCTCGCCATGGGCGCGGACCGCGGCATCCTGGTCAAGGCCGACGGCGTCGTCGAACCGCTGGCGGTCGCCAAGATCCTCAAGGGCGTTGCCGACGAAGAGAAGCCGGGACTGATCATTCTCGGCAAGCAGGCGATCGACGACGACAGCAACCAGACCGGTCAGATGCTGGCCGCGCTGCTCGGCTGGGCGCAGGCGACCTTCGCCTCCAAGCTCGACGTCGACGGCTCCGACTTCACCGTCGCGCGTGAAGTCGACGGTGGCTCGCAGACCGTCAAGCTCAAGGGCCCGGCGATCGTCACCACCGATCTGCGGCTGAACGAGCCGCGCTACGCCTCGCTGCCGAACATCATGAAGGCCAAGAAGAAGCCGATCGCGGAGAAGACCGCGGCCGACTACGGCGTCGACGTTTCGCCGCGCCTGGAAGTTCTGAAGACCGTCGAGCCGGGTGGCCGCAAGGCCGGCGTCAAGGTCAAGGACGTCGCCGAACTGGTTTCGAAGCTCAAGAACGAGGCGGGTGTACTCTGATGGCCACGCTGCTGATTGCCGAACACGACAACGCCCACCTCAAGGACGCCACCAACAAGGCGATGACCGCCGCTGCCGCGCTCGGCGGCGAGGTGCATATCCTCGTTGTCGGCCAGGGCTGCAAGGCCGTGGCCGATGCGGCTGCCAAGCTGCAGGGCGCCACTAAGGTGCTGCTGGCCGAAGCGCCCGCCTATGAGCACGATCTCGCCGAGCCGCTGGCCGCGCTGATCGTCTCGTTCGCCGGCAGCTACGACGCGATCGTCGCCCCGGCGACCTCGCGGTTCAAGAACGTGATGCCGCGCGTCGCCGCTCTGCTCGACGTGATGCAGGTGTCGGAGATCATCAAGGTTGTCGCGCCCGACACCTTCGAGCGTCCGATCTACGCCGGCAACGCGATCCAGACCGTGAAGTCGCAGGACGCCAAGAAGGTCATCACCGTCCGCACCTCGACCTTCCAGGCGACCGGCGAGGGTGGCAGCGCGGCGATCGAGACCGTCGCGGCGGCGGCCGATCCGGGCCTGTCGAGCTTCGTCGGCGAGGAAGTCGCCAAGAGCGATCGTCCGGAACTGTCGTCGGCCAAGATCATCGTGTCGGGTGGCCGCGCGATGCAGAGCCGCGAGAACTTCACCAAGTACATCGAGCCGCTCGCCGACAAGCTCGGCGCCGGTGTCGGCGCCTCGCGCGCCGCGGTCGATGCCGGCTACGCGCCGAACGACTGGCAGGTCGGTCAGACCGGCAAGGTTGTGGCGCCGGAGCTGTACATCGCGGTCGGCATCTCGGGCGCGATCCAGCATCTCGCCGGCATGAAGGACTCCAAGGTGATCGTCGCGATCAACAAGGACGAAGACGCGCCGATCTTCCAGGTCGCCGACTACGGCCTGGTCGCCGACCTCTACCAGGCGGTTCCGGAGCTGACCGAAGAGCTCGGCAAGCTCGGCAAGTAAACGCCTTCACGGCGGACGAACCCGGCCCTCGGGCCGGGTTCGTTGCAGAAGCTTTAAGCGTTCACCGGCTAACTGTCCGGGCGCCGAACCACGGACAGCGGCGCGGGAATGTGCGAAGATGCACCGGCCGCGCGACGCGGCTGTGCTCCGAACGAGATGAGAGATGGCGGCAGCAATCAAAAAAGTCGGCGTAATCGGCGCGGGGCAGATGGGCAACGGGATCGCCCACGTGGCCGCTCTCGGCGGGTTCGACGTGATCCTGAACGATGTCTCCGCCGACCGGCTGAAATCGGCGATGGCCACCATCAACGGCAACCTGTCGCGCCAGATCGCCAAGAAGCTCATCACCGAAGACGCCCGCAAGGCTGCCCTGGCGCGGATCACCGCGACGGAGAAGCTGGACGGGCTGTCCGACTGCGACCTCGTGATCGAGACCGCGGTCGAGAAGGAAGAGACCAAGCGCAAGATCTTCAACGAGCTGTGCGCGGTGCTGAAGCCGGAGGCGATCGTCGCTTCCAACACCTCATCGATCTCGATCACCCGTCTGGCCGCCTCGACCGATCGGCCGGAGCGCTTCATCGGCATTCACTTCATGAATCCGGTGCCGGTGATGGAGCTGGTCGAGCTGATCCGCGGCATTGCCACCGACGACGCCACCTTCGAAACCGCGAAGGCGTTCGTCACCAAGCTCGGCAAGCAGATCGCCGTGTCCGAGGATTTCCCGGCGTTCATCGTCAACCGCATCCTGCTGCCGATGATCAACGAGGCGATCTACACGCTGTACGAAGGCGTCGGCAACGTCGAAGCCATCGACATGGCGATGAAGCTCGGCGCGCATCATCCGATGGGCCCGCTGGAGCTGGCCGATTTCATCGGCCTCGACACCTGTCTGTCGATCATGCAGGTGCTGCACGAGGGTCTCGCCGACTCCAAGTATCGGCCGTGCCCGCTGCTGGTGAAGTACGTCGAAGCCGGCTGGCTCGGCCGCAAGACCCAGCGCGGTTTCTACGACTACCGCGGCGACAAGCCGGTCCCGACCCGCTGATCGCGGGAGCCGCGCGGTATCGTAGTTACTTCCGTCATGGCCGGGCTCGTCCCGGCCATCCACGTCTTGGCCCCGGCTCTCTCCGCCTCAGACTTGGATGCCCGGGCATGAAGAGTTGTCTTCACACAATCCCCGGCACGCCCCGGATCTGCTCGGCCAAAAAATCGATCAGCAGCCGCACGCGGGCGATGCCGGCGCGCTCCGGCACGATCAACAGATTGAGCGGCACCGGCGGCAGCCGATACTCCGGCAACAGCACTTCGAGCCGCCCCGCCGCCAGCAGATCGTCGACCAGCCAGCGATGCGTGGCGGCGATGCCGCGCCCCGCGATCATTGCTTCCCGTGCTGCGAGCCCGTGATCGACCCTGAGCCGGCCGCTGAACGGCACCCGTTGGGTCTCCTGATCCGGCCCCTGCAAGACCAGCATGTCGCTGCCGGCGACGTTCACCATGCGCACCCCTTGATGGTGCGACAGCTCCTGCGGCGATGCCGGCCTGCCATGCGCGTCCAGATAGTCAGGCGAGGCCACCAGCAGGCGATGGCTGTGGCCGAGCGTGCGCAGCTTCAGTGAACTGTCGGCGAGCGGAGCCAGCCGGATCGCCAGGTCGACGCCTTCGCGCACCAGATCGACCCGCTGATCGGTGAGGCCGAAGTCGATCCCGATCTCCGGATAGCGATCCTGGAACGCGAAAATCAGCCGGCTGGCATGCAGCACGCCGAACGAGGCCGTGCAGGAGATCCGGATGGTGCCGGCGGGGGCCGCCGACGCGCCGAGCGCCTCGTCGCTGGCCTGGTCGAGCAGACGCAGGATCTGAAGGCAGCGCGCGTAATAGCGGCTGCCTTCCTCGGTGAGCGTCACCCGGCGGGTGGTGCGGCTCAGCAGCGGTGCGCCGACCGCGGCCTCGAGCTCCTGCAGCTGCCGGGTGACGGTGGATTGGCCGACATTGAGATCACGCGCGACCGCCGACAGGCTGCCCCGCTCGGCAATGCGAACGAAGGTGCGGATGCGCTCGATCGTGACGGCTGATCTATCCATTTTCCGGAATAATCATATCGATACTCCGCGGCTACTGGAATAGTCGCAGCGGGCGTACCTGCAGGGTCTGATCATCACTGCAGGGAGCCTGGCCGTGAAAGTTCTTCTGGTATTCGCCCACCCCGAACCGCGCTCGTTGAACGGAGCGCTGCGCGACGTCGCGGTCGCGGAGCTGCGACGCCTCGGCCACGAGGTGCAGGTCTCCGATCTCTATGCCCAGGGCTGGAAGCCGGCGGTCGACCGCGCCGATTTTCCGGGCCTCGCGCCCGGCGAGCGGCTGCTGCCGACCGTGGCGTCGAAGGCGGCGTTCGACGCCGGAGAGCTGACCCAGGACGTCCGCGACGAGATCGACAAGCTGCTGTGGGCCGACGCCGTGATCCTGCAGTTTCCGCTGTGGTGGTTCACCATGCCGGCGATCCTGAAAGGCTGGGTCGAGCGGGTGTTCGCCTGCGGCTTCGCCTATGGGGTCGGCGAGCACAGCGACAAGCGCTGGGGCAATCGCTATGGCGAAGGCGCTTTGGCCGGCAAGCGCGCGATGCTGATCGTCACCACCGGCGGCTGGGAGCAGCATTACGGCCCGCGCGGCATCAACGGGCCGATCGACGACCTGCTGTTTCCGATCCATCACGGCATTCTGTTCTATCCCGGCTGCGAGGTGCTGCCGCCCTACGTGCTGTATCAGGCCGGCCGGCTGGATTCGGCCGGGTTCGAAGCCGCGGCCGAACAGCTGCGGGAGCGGATGCGCACGCTGGCCGAGACGCCGCCGATTCCGTACCGGCGCCAGAATGGCGGCGACTATCTGATCCCGACCATGGAGCTGCGGCCGGAGCTGGGCGTGGCCGGTACCGAAGGCTTCGCGGTCCACCTGCGCGACGGCGCAGGTTCAACAGCTTGAGCGCAGCCGTGCAGGCAGCGGCGCGATCGATGCAATTTCATCGAATGCGCGCCGCCTCGCTTCGGATTGTTAACGGTTTGCTGCCACACTACGGCGATGGACATGAGCATGATCAGCGCGGCGCTCGCCATGCAGGCCAGCAGCACGCAGATGCAGATCTCGACGACGATTCAAGCGTCGGCCGCTCGCACCGAGCGTGAGACGGTGCAGACGCTGCTCGGCATCGGGCAGGGCGGCTCGCCCTCGCTCGCCAATGTCGGCCCGGGCGTCGGCGGCAACCTGAATATCAGCGCGTAATCCGCGCTCTATAGCAGTCATTGCCATTGAGCAGTCATTCCGGGGCGCGCCGTCAGGCACGAATCCGGAATCTCGATTTGCAACAACCTCTGGATTCCGGGTTCGGGCGCAGCTTCGCTGCTCCCGCCCCGGAATGACCGCTGGTGGCTGTCAGCTACTTGCTGCCCGCCGCGACCGGCTTCAGGGCGGCCTTGAGCAGCGTGGTGGCGTCGTTGCTGTCCCATTCGGCCGGGCCGTTGATGGTGGCGACCTCGCAGCCTTCGCGGTCGATCAGCACCGAGGTCGGCATGCCGAGCGCGCGGCCGACCGCTTTCAGATCCTGAAACACCTTGGCGGAGGCGTCGGTGAACACCGACAGGTGGGTCAGCTTCTCGTCGTCGAGGAATTTCTTCGGCTTGGCCGGATCGCGGGTGTCGATGTTGATCGCCACCACTTCGAACTCCGGGCTGCCGAGCTTGGCCTGCAGGTTGTCGAGCGCCGGCATCTCCTTGCGGCACGGCACGCACCAGGTCGCCCACAGGTTGACCAGCACGGTGCGGCCGCGGAAGTCGGACAGCTTCTTGGCCTGGCCGGCATCGTCGGCGAACGTCAGGTCCGGCAGCCGCAGCGGCGCAGCTGCGGGCGTCAGCGCCGCGACTTCGCCGCGCACCAGCGGCTTGAGCTGCTGCGCCAGCGCCACCGCCGGCCGGCACACCGGATCGCCACCTGCATTGCGCTGCAGCCCGCCAATCCCGTATATCCCGGCGGCGCCGGCGACGACGAGCACGGCCATCGTGGCCAACAGGATGGTCAGGCGGCCGGCACGGCGCGGCGGGACGGGATTCGGCTGGGATTCGGTCATCGAACAATCAGAAGACGGCAAGCCGCGCAGGTTCGCGGGCGGCTGCCGGTGATGAGATGTGATTGGGACGCGAGCATGATCGTGAGCGGCGACAGATGAGCAACAAGATGTGGGGCGGCCGATTCACCGATCGCCCCGACGCGATCATGGAAGAGATCAACGTCTCGATCGACGTCGATCGCCATCTCTACGCCCAGGACATCACGGCGTCCAAGGCGCATGCAGCCATGCTGGCCGCGCAGGGCATCATCACCGCGAACGATGCGAAAAATATCGGCAAGGGTCTAGACACGATTCTGTCAGAGATCACGGCCGGCAAATTCACGTTCAAGCGTGCGCTCGAAGACATCCATATGAATGTCGAGAGCCGGCTGGCCGAACTGATCGGCCCCGCCGCCGGGCGCCTGCACACGGCGCGCTCGCGCAACGATCAGGTCGCGACCGACTTCCGGCTCTACGTCCGCGATGTGCTGGACGAGACCGACGCGGCGCTGGCGGCGTTGCAGCTGGCGCTCGCCGAACGCGCGCTCGAGCAGGCCGAGACGGTGATGCCCGGCTTCACCCATCTGCAGACCGCGCAGCCGGTGACCTTCGGCCATCATCTGATGGCCTATGTCGAGATGGTGGCGCGCGATCGCGGCCGGTTCCAGGATGCCCGCAAGCGGCTGAACGAAAGCCCGCTCGGCGCCGCGGCGCTGGCCGGCACCTCGTTCCCGATCGACCGCCACGCCACCGCCGCCAAGCTCGGCTTCGACCGGCCGATGGCGAATTCGCTGGATGCGGTGTCGGACCGCGATTTCGTGCTGGAGACGCTGTCGGCGGCCTCGATCTGCGCCGTGCATCTGTCGCGCTTCGCCGAAGAGATCGTGATCTGGACTTCGCCGCTGGTCGGCCTGATCCGGCTGTCGGACAAGTTCACCACCGGCTCGTCGATCATGCCGCAGAAGCGCAATCCGGATGCGGCCGAGCTGGTCCGCGCCAAGACCGGCCGGGTGATCGGCGCGCTGAACGGCCTGTTGATCGTGATGAAGGGCCTGCCGCTCGCCTATCAAAAGGACATGCAGGAAGACAAGCAGGGCGCGATGGAAGGCTTCGCGGCGCTGTCGCTGGCGATCCGTGCGATCACCGGCATGGTCCGCGACCTCGAGCCGGAGCCGGAGCGGATGAAGGCGGCGGCGGGCGAGGGCTACGCCACCGCCACCGATCTGGCCGACTGGCTGGTGCGGACGCTGAAGATGCCGTTCCGCGAGGCGCATCACGTCACCGGCCGGATCGTCGGGCTCGCTGCCAAGAAGGGCGTGGCGCTGCACGAATTGCCGCTCGCCGAGATGCAATCGGTCGAAAAGCGCATCACCAAGGACGTGCTGGCGGTGCTCAGCGTCGAATCCTCGGTGAAGAGCCGCACCTCGTACGGCGGCACCGCGCCTAAGAACGTTCGCAGTCAGGCCAAGGCCTGGCTCAAGCGGCTCGCCAAGGACAGCAAAACGCGCTGAGGGCGGCCGCCGTCCGGCGGTTTCGGGGGCTCGCCAGCGCGGCGCAATCTCGGTATGGTGCCGCGCCAATTGGGGATATTCGACGTGAATCGCGTGACCAACCCATCGCGATGGGCGCTTCTGGTGATTGTGGCGGCGACGCTGGTGCTGTCGGGCTGCGGCCGTAAAGCTGGCCTCGATCTGCCGCCGGGTGCTGCCGACACGCCGTCGGCCGCGCCGGCGACCAAACCGGAGGCTAAGGGCGATGTGTTCGACTCGTCCTACGGCACCAACGCCCCGCCCTCCGCCGCCAAGGGGCGGAAGCGAAGCATCATTCTCGATCCGCTGCTGGACTAAGCGCTAAGATGCGTCATTTCGACTATCGCGACGGCGTGCTGCACGCCGAAGGCGTCAGCCTTGCTTCGATCGCGCAAGACGTCGGCACGCCGTTTTACTGCTACTCGACCGCCACGCTGGAGCGGCACTACCGGGTGTTCACCGAGGCCTTCGCCGGCACCGATGCGCTGGTGTGCTACGCCATGAAGGCCAATTCCAACCAGTCGGTGCTGCGCACCCTGGCCAAGCTCGGCGCCGGCGCCGACGTGGTGTCGGGCGGCGAGTTGCAGCGCGCGCTGGCCGCCGGGATTCCGCCGAGCAAGATCGTGTTCTCCGGTGTCGGCAAGACCGAGGCCGAGCTGCGCGCCGCGCTCGCCCACGACATCAAGTGCCTGAACGTCGAATCCGAGCCCGAGCTCGAACTGCTGTCGCGGCTCGCGGTCGAGACCGGCCGTACCGCGCGGATTTCGCTGCGGGTCAATCCCGACGTCGATTCCGGCACCCACGCCAAGATCTCCACCGGCAAGTCCGAGAACAAGTTCGGGATTCCGATCCGGCACGCCCGCGAGGTCTATGCCCGCGCCGCCAAGCTGCCGGGCATCCAGGTCACCGGCGTCGACGTCCATATCGGCAGCCAGATCATCGACCTGGCGCCGATGGAAGCCGCGTTCCGCATCGTCGCCGAATTCATTCACGTGCTGCGCGGCGATGGTCACAGCGTCAGCCATGTCGATTTCGGCGGCGGTCTCGGCATCCCGTACTACGAGGATCGCGACGCACCGCCGGAGCCGTTCGCCTATGCCGAGATGGTCAAGCGCGTCACCCACAATCTCGGCTGCACGCTGCTGTTCGAACCCGGGCGGATGATCGTCGGCAATGCCGGCATCCTGGTTGCCAAGGTGATCTATGTGAAGCACGGCGACGGCAAGACCTTCGTGATCATCGACGCGGCGATGAACGACCTGATCCGCCCGACGCTGTACGAGGCGTATCACGAGATCCTGCCGGTGGCGGAGCCGGCGCCCGGTGCCAAGATGATGGTGGCCGATGTCGTCGGTCCGGTGTGCGAGACCGGCGATTACCTCGCGCTCGACCGCAAGCTACCCGAGCTGAAGGCCGGCGATTTGATTGCGATCATGACGTCGGGCGCTTATGGCGCCGTCCAGGCGTGTACTTACAACACCCGTGCGCTGGTGCCCGAAGTGCTGGTGAAGGACAATCAGGTCGCAGTGGTGCGTCCGCGCATTGAGGTCGAGCAACTGATCGCGATGGACAAGGCGGCGCCCTGGCTGTGAGCCGGTCTCTCTCCTGAAACAAAGGGGTGGGACCGCCAGACGCGGCGTACAAAAATAACTGGCGGTCCCGATCGCGCTTAAAATCCGCAGCGGTGAACATGCGGCTTCACCACCACGCGCGCGACGGCCGACCGTAGCGATCCGGCAATTCCGAGCAATTTGAAGTGTTTTTTAACCTAACCACTCAACCTTAACGCGGCGGCCCGAACCGCCGCGCCGGTTGGCTGGTACCAATTTGTCGCCTCAGCCCTTGTCGATCTCTGCGAACACTTCGCGGGCGATCCGGAAGCTGTCGACACCGGCCGGGATGCCGGCGTAGCAGGCCACCTGCATGAAGATCTCGCGGATCTCGTCCTTGGTGACGCCGTTGGTCAGCGCGCTCTTGATGTGCGCGCGCAGCTCGTGCGGCCGGTTGAGGATCGCGATCATCGCCAGGTTGAGCATGCTGCGGGTCTTGTTCGGCAGCCCGTCGCGTCCCCAGATCGCGCCCCAGCAATATTCGGTGACGAGTTCCTGGAACGGCTTGTTGAAGTCGTCGGCGTTTTTCAGCGCGTTCTCGACATAGGCCTCGCCCAGCACCGCCTTGCGGATCTCCAGCCCCTTGTCGTGCGTCGTCTTGTCCATTGCGCGTCCTCTGGTGGGAAGTTCGCCGGAACACTACGGGGCACCGGCTGTGCCGTCACGCGTTCGTGTCGCTGTGTGATGCGCGCAGTGGTGGCGCAGGGCGGTGCCTCATTGCCGCCGTTGTGCTACGCTCGTGTGAGCAGCAACCCGGAGAGATGGTTGAGCGGCAGCATTCCCGATCCGTCGCAGGCCCCGCACGATGAAGAGGCGGTCGCGCGGCTGCACCTGGACAAGGCGATCGGGCGCGCAACGCTGGCGATTGCCTGGGAGCGCGCGTGGCCGCATCTGGCGCGGCTGCTGAGCGTCGTCGGCCTGTTCCTGGCGCTGTCGTGGGCCGGGCTGTGGCTGGTGCTGCCGTTCTCGGCCCGGATCGCCGGCTTGGTGCTGCTCGCTGCCCTCGCGCTCGGCGCGTTGATCCCCGCCATCAGGTTCCGTTGGCCGAGCCGCGACGAGGCGCTGGCGCGGCTCGACCGCAATACCGGCTTGAAACACCGCCCGGCGACGGCGCTCGGCGACACGCTGGCGTCCGGCGATCCGGTCGCGCGCGCGCTGTGGCAGGCGCAGCGCGACCGCACCCTGGCGACGATCCGCGGCCTCAAGCCCGGCCTGCCGTCGCCGAGGCTGCCGATCCACGATCCCTGGGGGCTCCGTGCCCTGGTGGTGATCCTGCTGGTCGCGACCTTCTTCGCCGCCGGCGAGGAGCGCACCCCGCGGGTGATGGCGGCGTTCGATTGGAAAGGCGCGATGGCGCCCTCGACCGTCCGGGTCGATGCCTGGGTGACGCCGCCGGTCTATACCAACAAGCCGCCGATCATTCTCACCGCCGCCTCCAACAAGGATCTCGGCACCCCGGGCAGCGGCCCGCTGCCGGTGCCGGTCGGCTCGACCCTGCTGGTGCGCTCCAGCGGCGGCGATCTCGACATCGCGGTCGGCGGCGGCGTGGTCGAGGTCAAGCCGGACAGCGAAGCCCCCAAGGGCACCAGCGAACGGCATTTCCGTATCACCGGCGACGGCACCGCGCGGGTCCGGGCGCCGTCGAACGAAGCGCCGTGGAACTTCACCGCCACCCCGGACAAGCCGCCGGCGATTGCGCTCGCCAAGGAGCCGCAGCGCCAGGCGCGCGGTTCGCTGCAGCTGTCCTACAAGCTCGAAGACGATTACGGGGTGACCGAGGCCGAGGCGCAGTTCGCCGCGGCTCCCCCGGCCAAGGCCCCGGGCGCCAAGCCGGCGGATGCGCCGCGGCCGCTGTTCGAAGCGCCGCAGTTCAAGCTGGTGCTGCCCAATGCCCGCACCCGCGCCGGCGTCGGTCAGACCGTCAAGGACTTCAGCGAAGATCCGTATGCGGGTGCCGAAGTCACGCTGACGCTCACCGCCAAGGACGAGGCCGGCAATCAGGGCCACAGCGAGCCGTTCGCAATGCGGCTGCCGGAGCGGCTGTTCACCAAGCCGCTGGCGCGCGCGCTGATCGAGCAGCGCCGCATCCTGGCGCTCGACGCCAATGCCAATAGCCAAGTGTACGCCGCGCTCGATGCACTGCTGATCGCGCCGGAAGTATTCACGCCGGATGCCGGCCAGTATCTCGGGCTCTACACCATTGCCGATCAGCTCGAACGCGCCCGCACCGATGACGCGCTGCGCGAGGTGGTGAGCAATCTGTGGTCGCTGGCGGTGTTGATCGAAGACGGCGATGCGTCGGATGCCGAGAAGGCGCTGCGCGCCGCACAGGACGCGCTGAAAGACGCGCTGGAGCGCGGTGCGCCCGACGACGAAATCAAGCAGCTCACCGACAAGCTGCGCGCCGCGCTCGACGCCTATATGCGTCAGCTCGCCCAGCAGCTTCGCAACAATCCGCAGCAGCTCGCCCGCCCGCTCGATCCCAACACCAAGGTGATGCGGCAGCAGGATCTCGAGAACATGCTCCAGCGGATGGAGCGGCTGTCGCGCTCCGGCGACAAGGAAGCCGCCAAGCAGTTGCTCGATCAGCTCGCGCAGATGCTGGAGAACCTGCAGATGGCGCAGCCCGGCCAGGGCGGCGACAGCGGCGACATGGAGCAGGCGCTCAACGAGCTCGGCGACATGATCCGCAAACAACAGCAGCTCCGCGACAAGACCTACAAGCAGGGCCAGGATCAGCGCCGCGACCGGATGCGCGGCCAGGACGGCGAGCAGAACCTCGGCGATCTGCAGCAGGATCAGCAGAACCTGCACGACCGGCTGCGCAAGCTGCAGCAGGAGCTCGCCAAGCGCGGTCTCGGCCAGAGCCCGCGCGGCGACAAGGGCGAGCAGGGTCAGCAAGGGCAGCAGGGCCAGCAAGGCGAGGGTGGTCTCGACCAGGCCGACTCGGCGATGGGCGATGCCGAAGGCCGGCTCGGCGACGGCAATGCCGACGGCGCGGTGGACTCACAGGGCCGCGCCCTGGAAGCGCTGCGCCAGGGTGCGCAGAAGCTCGCCGAAGCGATGCAGCAGGGCGATGGCGACGGTCAGGGCGATGGCCAGGGCAACCGTCCCGGCCGCCAGCAGAGCGGCGCCAACCAGACCGATCCGCTCGGGCGCCCGCTGCGTGGCCGCGATCTTGGTGATGATCTCACCGTTAAGATCCCCGGCGAAATCGACGTTCAGCGCGTCCGCCGCATCCTCGAAGAACTCCGCCGCCGCCTCGGCGACTCCGGCCGCCCGCAGATCGAACTCGACTACATCGAGCGGCTGCTGAAGGATTACTAGAGCGATTAGCTAACGCCGAGCACAGCGCAACCTCTCCCGCCTGCGAGGCCTCTGCAAAACCTGACTGTTCTATCCAGATGTGATTCACTTGCGCGTAGTCGGAGGTGAACGGGATGGCGCAGGACAGTTTCATTGAGGCTTTGCTGCCGGCGGGCTTTGGGCGCAACG
>NZ_JAZDRK010000028.1:0-48317 GCF_047501505.1 Rhodopseudomonas sp. G2_2311 | reverse complement strand
GTGGGGGCAGGTGCGGTGCTTGCGGGGCTGCGGGGCTCGCGGCGCGGTTTGCGCTCGCGCTGTTCGCGCGGCTCGCGGCGCGGTTCGCGCTGGCGGCCTTCCGGCGCGGTACGGCGGGAGCGTGACGGGCGCTCGGTCTCGGCCTCGGCCTCGGGGCTGACAGCCTCGCTCTCGACCGACGGCCCGACCTCGGCGCGCGGGATCGCCTGACCGATCAGCTTCTCGACCGCGGCCATCGACTTCTGGTCGGACGGCGCCACGATCGTCACCGCAGTACCGGTGCGGCCGGCGCGGCCGGTGCGGCCGATCCGGTGGACGTAGTCGTCGGGGTGATGCGGAACGTCGAAGTTGAAGACGTGGCTCACTTCCGGAATGTCGAGGCCGCGGGCCGCGACGTCGGAAGCGACCAGGATCGGCAGATCACCCTTGCGGAAGGCTTCCAGCGCGGCCATGCGCGCGGTCTGGTCCATGTCGCCGTGCAGCGCGCCGACGCTGAAGCCGTGACGCTGCAGCGACTTCGCGAGCAGCGCGACTTCGCGCTTGCGGTTGCAGAAGATGATCGCGTTCTTGAGGTCGTTGGCGCCGCGGATCAGCCGGCGCAGCGTCTCGCGCTTCTCGTGCGGCTCGCGGCCGCAAGGAACCTGCGACTGGGTCACCGTCACTGCGGTCGAGGCCGGCTTGCTGACTTCGACCTTTTCGGGATTGTGCAGGAAGGTCTCGGTGATGCGCCGGATTTCGTTCGGCATCGTCGCGGTGAAGAACAGGGTCTGGCGGGTGAACGGGACCAGCTTGCAGATCCGCTCGATGTCCGGGATGAAGCCCATGTCGAGCATCCGGTCGGCTTCGTCGATGATCAGCATCTCGACGCCGGTGAGCAGCAGGCCGCCGCGTTCGGTGTGGTCGAGCAGGCGGCCCGGGGTGGCGATCAGCACGTCGACGCCGCGGGTGAGCTTGAGGTCCTGATCACCGAACGAGACGCCGCCGATCAGCAGGGCGACGTTGAGTTTCTGGCCGGCGCCGTATTTGTCGAACTGCTCTTTGACCTGGGCGGCGAGTTCGCGGGTCGGCTCGAGGATCAGGGTTCGCGGCATCCGGGCCCGGGCGCGGCCCTTTTCCAGCATCGTCAGCATCGGCAGCACGAAGGCTGCTGTCTTGCCGGTGCCGGTCTGGGCGATGCCGAGGACGTCCTTGCGGGCGAGGACGTGGGGGATCGCCTGCTGTTGAATGGGAGTGGGCGAAACGTAACCGGCGGCGGCGACGGCGGCTTGGACTTTCTCGGAAAGTCCCAGATTGGAAAAAGACATCGAGCCTCTGTTGTCGGGGCGCGGCCTGATTCTAACACCATCGGCCGGAACTCGGGGGTCACGCCACTTAATCGAACCGCCGCATGGATTCTGCGAAATCTCTGTCGCGCTCAACCCCGGAGCGGCTAGCAATCGTGCACGGGGAAGTCGGATCGCGGACAGGCGGCTCAATCTGGGTATCACTTGACGCAATACCGGGCCGCATCACGGGCGGAACATAGGCCGGAATCGGCCAAAGTCAATGCGCCGGCGCATGAAACGGCTGAAATAGCTTAATGTTTTTGCGTCTCGGGGCCCCGATCGGGGCGGCAGCGGCGCAGCGTTTCGGTCGGCGATTCCCCGAACGCCTCCCGGTAGTCCTGAGCGAACCGGCTCGGGTTGGCGAAGCCGCAGCGGAGCGCGACGCCGATCAGCGTCGTCGCGGCGCCGGTCTCCAGCAGCTGCTTGGCGTGATTGAGCTTGGCGCGCTTGACGTAGGCCGACGGCGAGTAGCCGCGATGCTTGAGGAAGGCGCGGGTGAGGGTGGAGATGCTGACGCCGGCAATCCGCGCGACGTCCTCGACGCTGATGTCTTCGTCGCGGTGGCTCTCGACGTAGTGCTCCGCGGTGCGGACGTAGCGCGGCACGTCGTCACTCACCGCGTTGGCATTCTCAAGCAGATGGCCGAGATTGTGCCGGCTGCAATACAGCAGCGCCGTGATGCAGGACTGCTCCAGATGGAGCAGCACGTTCTTCGGCCACACCGAGTAGGCCGAGTCCAATCGTGACGCGAGCAGCGTCGTCAGCTCTCTGAAGCCGAGATAGCGTGGCTCGTCGTTGCAGATCGCCGGCTCGAACAGGATCGGTTGCCGCGGCTTGAAGCCGACCAGTGACGAGACGGTCCGCTCCAGCACCCGCTGCGGCATTCGCAGCAACAATTGTCGCGAGTTCTGTCCGAATTCGAGCTGGGCGCTCACCCCCGGCGAACAAATACAAGCTGCGCCTTGCGACAGTTCGACGCGGCGATTGCCGCTGGTGAGTAGCGCATCGCCCTCCAGGCAAAGATGCACCAACGCGATCTCGCGTTCGGGGATCAGTAGCCGGGTCGCACCGGAACTGTGGACGAAATACAAGCCGATATGCGGCAGCTCGGCGAGGTTGGTCCGCATGAAGAAGTCGCTGGGATTCGAGACGATCATGTCGACGCCGTAGCGCCGCAGGATGTCTCTCGCTTCAACCGGATCGTGGCTCCGCACCAGCGGGAAATCCTGCAGTAATTCCTGATCCGAGTATGAAACGATGTCTTCCGAATTCATCTGACGCTCACGCTGACTCCAGTGGATGGTCTCGCTATTTCGACCCTTGTGACAGCTTTGTCGACCCGTCTCCCGGTTTTGTCCTACCTGACCGAATTTGTACTTACTCGCGCTTAGCAGCCTGCTGATACGGACGATGATCGGTGTTGCGTGTTTGGGGCACCACCGTCGGGATAGCGAGCTCTTTGATCAATTTGCGCATCACACGACCACGCCGTGAAGCAGCGAGTTTATCGGAAGCCCGCCCCGTCGGCGCTAACAACATCGGCCAATGCTCGAACGTATGGTGCGACGGGTCGGCACATTAAGGGTTGGGGGTACCTGCCATGCAGCTTTCGAACGTCAAATTGCTCTACAAGATCATCGGGTGTTTCTTATTGCTCAGTGTCGTCGTCGGCTTCGGAGTCTGGTTCGCCGCTTCGAAGATGGAGGAGATCAACCGAACCTACGCGTCGATGCTCGAAAACGAAGTGCAGGGCATGAAAGCGAACTTCCGCGCCAACGCCCGCCTGTTCAATTTCGGACGGATGTCATGGCGGATCATCGCCGAAACCGATCCGGCGGAAATGCAGAAGCTCAGCCGGGAGATTACGGCCAATCATAAGGAATTCAGCGATTTCATCGCGCAGGCGAAAAAAGGCCTGCCGCAATTTGCCGCGGACTTCGATCGGATCGATCGGATGTTCGACGACATGATGACGAAGGAATACCCCCCGCTCGAGCAGGCCACAATGGCCAACAACAACGAGCTCGCGGTCCGTCTGGCCAAGGATATCGCCAAACACAATCAAGCCGTGCGCGATGCTCAATTTGCAATCAGCAATAAGCTCGACAAGGAGCTGAGCGATCGCTCGCAGGCGGCGTCGGCCGATGTCGCCAGCACCATCAAGCTGACGGTTCTGCTGGTCGGCGGCGGCTTCCTCGCCGTGCTGGCGCTTGCCTTTGCGATCGTGCAGTTCGGCATCGCCCGTCCGATTGGTCGGCTGGTCGGCGATCTGCAGGCGATGGCGCGAGGCCAGGACGTCGAGGTCTCGGGGACCGAACGCGGCGACGAAATCGGCCAGACCGCCAATGCGGTCAACGGCATCAAGCTGATGCTCGCCGAGAAGGCCCGGCAGGAGGCCGCGGGCAAGGCCGAGCAGGACCGCATCATTGCGGTCCAGCGCAAGCAGGAGATGGAGAAGCTCGCGCATCAGTTCGAGGCCGCGGTCGGTGAAGTGATCCGCGCGGTGTCGTCCGCCTCGACCGAGCTCGAAGCGTCGGCGACGACGCTGACCTCGAGCGCGCAGCGTGCGCAGGAAGTCACCACATCGGTCGCGGCGGCTTCCGAGCAGGCCTCGGCGAATGTGCAGTCGGTGGCGTCGGCGACCGAGGAGATGGCCTCGTCGGTCACCGAGATCAGCCGGCAGGTTCAGGACTCCGCGCGCATCGCCCATGAGGCGGTGACTCAGGCGCAACGCACCAACGAACGCGTCGGCGATCTGTCGCAGGCGGCGACGCGGATCGGCGATGTCGTCGAACTGATCAACACCATCGCCGGCCAGACCAATCTGCTGGCGCTCAACGCCACGATCGAAGCAGCGCGCGCCGGCGAGGCGGGCCGTGGCTTTGCGGTGGTGGCGGCGGAAGTGAAGGCGCTCGCCGAGCAGACCGCCAAGGCGACCGGCGAGATCAGTCAGCACATCGGCGGCATCCAGGCTGCGACGCATGAATCGGTGAACGCGATCCGCGAGATCGGCGCCACGATTTCGAAGATGTCGGAGATTGCGTCGACCATCGCCTCGGCGGTGGAAGAGCAGGGCGCCGCGACGCAGGAGATCTCGCGCAACGTCCAGCAGGCCGCGCAAGGTACGCAGCAGGTCTCTGCAAGCGTGGTCGACGTGCAGCGCGGCGCCAACGAGACCGGCTCGGCATCGACGCAGGTGTTGGCCGCGGCGCAGTCGCTCGCCAATGACAGCAACCGGCTGAGGATGGAAGTCGGCAAGTTCCTCGAGACAGTCCGCGCGGCGTAAGCGCCGCGGCTCTTCTGCGGACAACCAGTTGCCCCGGGTGCGGACTGCCAAAGCCCGCACCACCCGGCCGGATCGTGGCCGCCATCGACGTCCTTTTCGGTTGAACCGTGCTCGGGTTCTGACCGACTATGGCGCAGGCGGACGCGATCCGGCCGCTTCGTTTTGAGGGACTGGAATGCGATCGATCGGAAGGGCCGGCACGCGGCACGGAGCTGCGCTACTTGCGGCCGTCACCTGCGTGCTTGCGCTGCTGGTCGCCGGCCCCGCATCGGCTGCGAAGCGGGTCGCGCTGGTGATCGGCAACGACGATTACCGCAACGTCCCCAGGCTGCAGAAGGCGGTCAACGACGCCCGCACGATTGGCGACGCGCTGAAGACCCTCGGCTTCCAGGTGATGGTGGCCGAGAACCAAACTCGCGCCGCGTTCAGCCAAAGCCTGCTGGCGTTCGACACCACGATCGAACCCGGCGACACCGCGTTCTTTTTCTACGCCGGTCATGGCTTCGAGATCGCGGGGCAGAACTACCTGCTGCCGATCGACGTGCCGGCCGCCACCGAGGGCCAGGAAGAACTGGTGCGCGACGCCTCGATCATGGCGGACCGCATCATCGACCGGCTGCAGAACCGCGGCGCGCGCACCGCGATCCTGGTGCTCGACGCCTGCCGCAACAATCCGTTCGAACGCCGCGGCGTGCGCGCACTGGCGGGGCGCGGCGGGCTCGCGCCGATGACGACGCTACCTGAAGGCGTATTTTCGATTTTCTCAGCCGGCCCGCGGCAGACCGCGCTCGACCGGTTGTCCGATAACGACAGCAATCCAAACTCGGTGTTCACCCGGGTGTTCGTGAAGCAGTTGCTCGATCCCGGCGACAACCTGGTGCAGGTGGCGCAGCGCACCCGGCGCGCCGTCAGCGAGATGGCCGATACCATCGGCCACAAGCAGGTCCCGGTGTATTTCGACCAGATGGTCGACGACGTCTTCCTGAACGGTCGGCCGCAGCCGAGCGCCGCCGCGACGGAGCCTTCGCAGAAGGTCGCCGCACTGCCGCCAGTCGCGCCGCTGAAGCCGCCGGCCTCGGAGACGCTGAACGCGCCGATCGCCAGCTTCTCCCGGCACAATGGCGGATGGACGGTGTCGTTCTCGATTGCCGATCCGACGCTGGGCATCTCGTGGCGGATGGGCGAGGGCGCATTCCGCGAAACCGGCTTCATGGATGCGCTCGATCCGCGCACCCGCAAGCGGATGCCGAACCCGTCGATCCAGCTTCCCGCGGACGCGCCTGCCGGCACCATCGAGCTGCGCTACATCGATGCGCAAGGCGAGATGCAGGGGCCGTTTCCGATCAAGTTCGAACCGGAGGCGGCGCTGATCCGCGATCAGCGCAAGATCCTCGACATGACGGCGACGAGCTGGCTGTCGTTCCGCGAGTACAATGGCCTGCTCGTGTACTACACGCACCTGATGTCGTATCGCTGCGCGATCCGGGAAGTCCGGATCGGGATCGACAGCGCGGTGCCGGACAAGGTGCTGAAGATGCCGCCCTGCGATATGCGCGATCCGATCGCGATCCCGAGCAGCGCGCAGCCCTATCTGAAGCTGGCGCCGAACGTGCAATCGGTGTCGGTCGAGCTGACCTACCGCGACGGCAGCGTGTCGGAGATCAAGACGTTCCGCCGGTGAGGCTCGTGTCGCTGCGATCGGCTGGGGGCTCGGCTGGAGTAGCACAGGTCCGTCATGAGGCGCCCTTCGCCTCGATCAGTGCACGAACGCGCTCGGCCACCTGCGGCGAGGCAGGATTATAGACGATCATGCCGAGCTCGGGGCGCCCCTCGACCGCGAAGGACGAGAACTCCAGGTCCAGACGACCGGCCTCGGGGTGTTTGATGCACTTGACGCCTTCGCCATGCGCGACGACGTCGTTGTCCTGCCACAGCGCGGCGAATTCGGTGCTGAGCCGGCAAAGCTCATCCACCAGTCGGGAGACCTCTTCAGTACCGGCGGCGCCGGCGCGGGCCACGTCGGCACGGAACGCGCCGACGACGAAGCGCGCCACGCTGCTCCAGTCCTCCTGCCGGGCTCGCTTGCGCGCATTGCCGAACAGCAGGCGCAGGATGTTGCGTTGCTCGCGCGGCAGCTTGCTGTAGTCCGTGAGCAGTGCCGCGGCCGCCTTGTTCCAGCCGACGACGTCCCAGGTTGCGGTCTTGATAATCGCCGGACTGAGCGGCATCGCATCCAGCACCCGCTGCAATCGCGGTGAGATGCCGTCGGCGGGCGTGTATCGCACTTCCGGCGGCCGGCCGAGGCCGAGCATGAACAGATGCTCCCGCTCGGGTTCGGTCAGCATCAGGCCCTTGGCGATGCGATCAAGCACCGCGGCCGACGGCGCGCCGCCGCGGCCCTGTTCGAGCCACGTGTACCAAGTGGAGCTGATATTGGCGCGCTGCGCCACTTCCTCGCGCCGCAGTCCAGGCGTGCGGCGCCGACCGATGGAGAAACCGAGTGCGGCCGGGTCGAGTCGGGTCCGGCGGCTGCGCAAATAGGAACCGAGCGCGTTCTGATCAGGAGTCACGTCTGATCCTATTGATTATTATACCAGGATAATGTCACGGCTTTAACAGGTTTAGACATACCGCCAGATTTGCCGCCGAACAAACTCGGAGGTGTCTGATGCGTGTCTTCCTCACTGGTGCGACCGGCTTCGTCGGCTCGCACGTCCTCAAAGAACTGCTTGCCGCGGGCCATCAGGTGACCGGGCTGACCCGCTCCGATGCGGGCGAGCGTTGGCTGGCTCAGGCAGGCGCCAGCGTTCATCGCGGAACATTGGAAGATGCCGGCAGTCTCGCGCGCGGGGCCGAGCAGGCGGATGCCGTGATCCACACGGCGTTTGATCACACCTTCTCGCGCTATCTTGAGAATTGCGCCAAGGACGCGTGCGTGATCAGCGCGATGGCGGAGGTGCTGAAGGGCTCGGACCGGCCGCTGATTATTACGTCGGCGACTGGCATCGGCGCTCCGGGCGCCGGTCTGCCGGCCGTGGAGGAGGTGGTCGACTGGGCTCACGCTTTGCCGCGGATCGCCAGCGAGCGCGCCGGCCGGGAGGCCGCCGACAAGGGCGTCTCGGTAGCGGTGGTGCGGCTGCCGCAAGTGCACGACACCGAAAAGCAGGGGCTGATCTCGCCTCTGATCGACATCGGCCGGGCCAAGGGTGTGTCGGCCTATGTGGGTGACGGCAGCAACCTTTGGTCGGCTGTCCATATCGACGATGCCGCGCGCCTGTATCGGCTCGCTCTCGAACATCACCAGGCTGGCGCCCGCTATCATGCGGTCGCCGAGGAAGGCGTCAGTATGCGCCGGATCGCCGAGACGATCGGCGCAGGTCTCGGCGTTCCGGTGGCCGCGTTGCAGGCGGACGAGGCGGTCGGTCACTTCGGCTGGCTGGCGCCGTTCATGGCGATGGACATGCGGGCGTCGAGCGCCGCAACGCGTAGCCGGTTGAACTGGACACCTACCGGCCCCGACCTGCTCACCGATCTAAAGGCGATGGACTATCGCAAGCTGCGCACGGCGAGCTGACCATCGTGAGGCGGCCGCTTGCCGCGTGCCGTCTCACGCCTTGCGCGAAATGAAGATCAGCAGCAGCCCGCCGAATGCGGTCGAGGCGCCGTACCACATCCATTGCGACTGGTTGATCATGAAACTCTGAGCCGGCCATTGAATGAGGCCGGCGCCTTGGCCGGTCCAGACCAGCCCCACGAGCAGGGCGATGACGCCGATGACGAGAAACAATGTGCGCATGGACGAATTAGGCACGGTTTGGCCGACCGGCACAAGACCCGCGAAGGTCGACCTGGACTAGCCGCCGCTGAGTGAGCGGCTGATGCGGGTGACAATCGGATCCCAGCGGCGCTTCTCGGCCGCGGGATAGTTGATCAGCACGCAGTGCATCACGCCCGCCGCACGATTGCAGCGATTGTACCAGTGTGAAAAGAGAACGACCATCGCTCCTGTTTCCCATCCCGGCCGGCTGCTGAAGCGAGAACTGGCGGCGCGGAAACTCAGCGCCAACCGGCTGGCGCTGGACATAGGCGTTCCGTCTGGACGGATCACCGACATTCTCAACGGTCGTCGGTCGATGACTGCGGATACCGCGGTGCGGTTGGGTCGTTATTTCGGAAATGCTCCGCAGTTCTGGCTCGATCTGCAGAGCCAGTACGACATCGCCGTCATCGAGCGTGACAAGGGCGCGGAGATCGACCGTCAGGTGCGGCCGGCGGACGCCGCCTGACCGATCGAGTCTTCACACGTCCAGCAGCTCGTCGCTGGCGAACTCGGCCTTCTCGGAGATGAAGGCGAACCGGGCTTCCGCCTTAGTGCCCATCAGCCGCTCGACCGAATTGGCGGTGCCGTCGCGGTCGTCCGGGAGCAGCACGACGCGCAGCAGCGTGCGCTTGGCCGGATCCATCGTGGTCTCTTTGAGCTGCGCCGGCATCATCTCGCCCAGACCTTTGAAGCGGCCGACATCGACCTTGGCGTTGGCGTTGAATTCCTTCCGCAGCAGCTCTTCTTTGTGGGCGTCGTCGCGGGCGTACACCGTCTTGGCGCCATGGGTTAGCCGGTACAGCGGCGGCACGGCGAGATAGAGGTGGCCCTCGTCGATCAGCTTCGGCATCTGCCGGTAGAAGAAGGTGATCAGCAACGAGGCGATGTGGGCGCCGTCGACGTCGGCGTCGGTCATGATGATGATGCGCGAATAGCGCAGATCTTCCTCGCGGTAGTTCACCCCGGTGCTGACACCGAGCGCTTGGATCAGGTCCGACAGCTGGGCGTTCGCCACGACCTTGTCCTTGCCGGCGGAGGCGACGTTGAGGATCTTGCCGCGCAGCGGCAGCACTGCCTGGGTCGAGCGGTCGCGCGCCTGCTTGGCGCTGCCGCCGGCCGAGTCGCCCTCGACGATGAACAGTTCGGAGCCTTCGGCCGCGGTCGAGGTGCAGTCCGCCAGCTTGCCGGGCAGCCGCAGCTTCTTCACCGCGGTCTTGCGCGAGATTTCCTTTTCCTGGCGGCGGCGCAGTCGCTCCTCGGCGCGCTCGATCACGAAGTCGAGCAGCTTCGTGGCCTGCACCGGGTTGCCGGACAGCCAGTGGTCGAACGGATCCTTGATCGCCTGTTCGACGATCTTCTGGGCTTCGGCGGTGGCGAGGCGGTCCTTGGTCTGGCCCTGGAATTCGGGCTCGCGCACGAACACCGACAGCATTACCGCGGCGCCGACCATCACGTCTTCCGAGGTGATCGACGAGGCGCGCTTGCCCTGGCCGGCGCGCTCGGCGTGGTCCTTGAGGCCGCGGAGCAGGGCGCTGCGCAGGCCGGATTCGTGAGTGCCGCCGTCGGGCGTGGGCACGGTGTTGCAGTACGACGACAGGAAGCCGTCGGCATCGGCCGTCCAGGCGACCGCCCATTCGCACGCGCCGTGCGCGCCGTTGCGGCCCGACTTGCCGGCGAAGATGTCCGGGTGCACGAGCGTGTCGTTGTGGATCGCCGCGCCGAGGAAGTCCTTCAGGCCGCCGGGGAAGTGAAACTCGTCCTCGGCCGGGACGTCCTCGATGCCTTTGAGCAGTTCGGGATCGCACTTCCAGCGGATCTTCACGCCGCCGAACAGATACGCCTTCGAGCGCGCCATCTTGAACAGACGCTGCGGCTTGAACGCGGCTTTGGCGCCGAAGATCTCGGTGTCGGGCTTGAAGCGGACGCGGGTGCCGCGGCGGTTGTTGACCTTGCCGAGGTCCTCGAGCTTGCCCTTGGGGTGGCCGCGCTCGAACACCATGCGGCTGAGCTGCTGATTGCGCGCCACCTCGACTTCAAGACGCGACGACAACGCATTGACGACGCTGACGCCGACGCCGTGCAGACCGCCCGAGGTCTCGTACACCTTGCTGTCGAATTTGCCGCCGGCGTGCAGCGTGCACATGATCACTTCGAGCGCCGACTTCTTCGGAAATTTCGGATGCGGATCAACGGGAATGCCGCGTCCGTTATCGGACACGGTGAGGAAGCCGTCGGCCGACAGCTCCACCTCGATGAAGGTGGCGTAGCCGGCCAGCGCTTCGTCCATCGAGTTGTCGATCACTTCGGCGAACAAATGGTGCAGCGCCTTTTCGTCGGTGCCGCCGATATACATGCCGGGCCGGCGCCGGACCGGCTCCAACCCCTCCAGCACCTCGATGTCCGCGGCGGTATAACCGTCCTCGGCGCCGCTCGGCTTCGCCGCCGCCTTGGGCGCGGCGGGCTTTGGCGCAGCCCCGAACAGGTCGCTGGCTGATTTCGATTTCGAGCTTGCCTTCAATGCCTTGGCCATGAGTCCTGGAGTCTGTTCTGATGTCGTGCGAACGGCCGAAGCCGTACGAATCGCTGTGTTGCACTATGCCATGGAAGGGCTACGGGTGTGACGCTGGGTCGAGACCCGGCCAGCGCAGGGCGCCGACAGGGGCTGCAGGCCGGGCGGATGCACGAGAATGTGCACCCCGCAAACCGGTGCCGACCGACTACCGGGAGGCCATATAGGCTCCTCGGGCAGGGTTGAATAGAGCCGACGCGCCTCGGGACCCTGCGTTGCAGCGATACCTTAATACCGGCAATGGCTTGCGCCGGATCAATCTTCCGGGCTGAGGCGCGAGGTCGCGCCGGCTGGCCGCATTGCGGCCATGTCGGTCTGGTCGGGAGGGCGTGTCGCATGTTGGACCGGCCATGGTCCGTGCTATTGCGACAGCCATATGAAAGGTCGCGTCGGGGGACGGCGGCCATCTGAAAGACAATGGAAGCCTATATCCACGACATCGCCGAGTTCGTGCGCCAGCATCAGGCGTGGGCCGCACCCGTCGTCCTGGCGCTGGCCTTTGGCGAGTCGCTCGCCTTCATTTCGCTGCTGATCCCGGCCTGGGGCGCCCTGGTTGCGATCGGGGCGCTGATCGGCGTCTCCGGCCTCAGCTTTTGGCCGGTGTGGATCGCGGGCGGCGTCGGCGCTGCGCTCGGCGACTGGGTCTCGTATTGGTTCGGCTACCGCTACAAGGACAACGTCGCCCAGATCTGGCCGCTGTCGAAATATCCCGGGCTGCTGCGGCGGGGCGAGGACTTCGTCCGCAAATGGGGCGTGCCCAGCATCTTCATCGGTCGGTTCTTCGGGCCGCTGCGCGCCTCGGTGCCGCTGGCGGCCGGCATCTTCGAGATGCCGTTCTGGCCGTTCCAGATCGCCAATGTGGTGTCGGCCTTGGTGTGGTCGGCGGTACTGCTGCTGTTCGGCGACGGCCTGTCGATCGGGCTCGGCTGGATGCTGCGGTCGGTCTGACGGTCCCGATCAAATGCGCGTCATGACGTGATCGCGCCATGAAACGCGCCATGAGTTGCGGCTTAGACTGCGCCGCAATCACCAGCGAGGACACGCCATGGATCTGACCCGACGTCACGCCCTCACTGCGACTGCCGCGCTTGCGGCGGTACCGCTGCTGCGCAGCGCGCCCGCCCACGCCGCGGCGCCGGTCGCCGACAAGCAGGCGCCGAGCTACTACCGCTACCGGGTCGGCGACGCTCAGGTGAATGTGGTGTCCGACGGCATCAGCACCTTTCCGCTGGTCGACGGCTTCGTGCTCAACGCCATGAAGGACGATGTCGGCGATGCGCTGGAAGCGGCGTTCCTGCCCAAGGACAAAGTCTCGATCCATTTCGCGCCGCTGGTGATCAACACCGGCGGCAAGTTGGTGGTGCTCGACACCGGCAACGGCCCCGGCGCATTCGCGTCGAGCAAGGGCAATGTCGGCCAGTTCGCCGGCAACATGGCGGCCGCAGGGGTCGACCCGAAGGCGGTCGACCTGGTGGTCATCTCGCATTTCCACGGCGACCATATCAACGGCCTGCTCGATGCGTCGGGTCAGCCGGCGTTTCCGAACGCCGAGGTGCTGGTCCCGGCCGCGGAGTGGAAATACTTCATGGACGACGGCGAGATGAGCCGGGCGCCGGCGGGCCGGATGCAGAGCGTGTTCCAAACCGCGCGAAAAGTGTTCGACACCGGGCTCAACAAGAAGGTTACGCCGTACGAGTGGGGCAAGGACGTCGCGCCCGGCCTGCTGGCGGTCGAGACCCGCGGCCATACCCCGGGCCACACCTCGTTCGTGCTGTCGTCCGGCGCCGACAAGGTGTTCATCCAGTCCGACGTCACCAATGTGCCGGCGCTGTTCGTCACCCATCCGGGCTGGCACCTGATGTTCGATCAGGATCCGGCGATGGCCGAGACCACCCGCCGCAAGACCTACGACATGCTCGCCGCCGAGAAGATGCGGGTGCAGGGCTTCCACTTCCCGTTCCCGGCGATGGGCCATGTCGAAAAGACCGCCGACGGCTACCGCCTGGTGCCGTCGCCGTGGAATCCGGTGATCTGAGATCGTTCCTGAGGCCTGAGAATCTCGTCATTGCTTCGTGGCGGAGCCTGTGCCCGGACGGCGCGGAGCGCCGATCCGGGTGCTGCTCGCAACGACCGAGGGCTCAGGCTGCGAGCCGCGGGGCGAGGTGGCGGATTAGCGCCACGGCTTCCGGCGGCGGCTTCTGCTCGACCCGACGATACACCCGGCCATCGCGGGTGCGGGTCATCAAGCCGTTGTCGCACATCATGCGTCGCAGCAGCGCGTGATCGCCGAAGCCATGATGGCCGAGCAACAGCTCGTTGAGCTGTTTCTCGCTGAGCTCGCGGCCCGCTGGCACGCGCGACCACATCACCCATAGGCAGAGCAGGCGATGGCTGGCCTTCTTCGGCCATCGTGTCAGCACGCCACTCGCATCGAAGTAACGGGTGGCCTGCGCGACCTTCTGCAGATCGGGGGCCGGCTCCGGTTCGGGCTGGCGCTGCAGCATGTCCTCGGCGTCGAACTGGGCGCGGAAATGCTGGAAGTTGCGATAGCCGGCCGAGCGCGCCAGCAGGTTCAGCATCTCGACATGGCCGAGCTTGTGGCCCTGGGCGTCGAGCTCGCGGTTGAGCGCGCGCGCCAGCGCGGACACATCCTGGGTGGCGAAGGGGAAAGCAGTTCTAGTCATGACCTCATCCTCGATCGTGCCGAACGATGAATGTCGTTGGTCGCTGACTTACGACGGCGGCACGGGATAAGTGTCTGCCGATCAAGGAAACAGGCAGGTTTAGCTTCCCCGAGGGGACAGCGACGCCTTGGTGAACTGCCGACCAGTACGCGGGGAAATACAGCTCCATCGCGCGATTGGCAAGCTATGCGTGCGGCAGCGCCGTCATGAGCGAGACCGAGATCTGCGCCCGTGATGGGTTGACCTGGTACGTAACCGCTCCTATCAACGCGCTATGCTCAACGCGCTCACCACCGCAAAAGCCCGCCGCCGCATTCCCGCGGCATGGGTTGACGCGCGCGTCTGACAGCGTCCTCCCTGCCGCCGGTTACGGTCCGCGGCAGGTGAGCTTCAAATCCCCCTTACGCGCATCGATCCGGCGGCTCCCGTTCAAACCAGGAGCTTATCGCCATGTATGCGCCACCCCAGTTCAAGCCCGACCGGTCCGCCTGCTTCAAGCCCGACCGGTCCGCCTGCCTTGCGTTCGCGGCGGCGCGCGGTTTCGGCCTCGCTTGCGCCCATGACGCCGCCGGGCCGATCGCTTCGCCGCTGCCGTTCGCCATCCAATATGCTAGCGATGGCACCCCGCTGTTGTCGTTCCACATCGCGCGCAATAACCCGCTGGCGCGCTGCGCCGATGCCCGCACACCCCGTGGCTGATGGCGGTGACCGCCGGTCATGCCTATGTGTCGGCCGACTGGTACGCATCGCCGGATCAGGTGCCGACCTGGCTGTATCGCAGCGTGCAGCTGACCGGCCCGGCGGCGGTGATGTCGGCCAGCGAATTGGAGGCGCAGCTCGACGATGTCAGCGCCGTGTTCGAGGCCGCGCTGGCGCCGAAGCGGCCGTGGACGATGGCCAAGATGGCGGCCGGCCGGCGCAATGCGATGAAGCAGGCGATCGTCGGGGTGATGATGCGGGTCGATGCGGTGGCGGGCAGCTTCAAGCTCAACCAGCACAAGTCCGACGCCGATCACGTCGCGGTCGCCACCGCGCTGGCGCGTCAGCCCGACGCCGGCTCGCAGGAAATCGCGGCCGAGATGGTCGCGCTGCGGCCGCATCTGGATTACACCGTGCCGGCACTCGCCGGCGAACCCGCTTGATCAAGGAGCTTCACATGACCCTGACCGACAGCCCCCTCCCAGGCCAGGCGAAGGCTGCGAGCGGCAAGCCGGTGGTGTTCATCGACGGCGCCGCCGGCACCACGGGCCTCGGCATCCGCGAGCGGCTGGCCCGCCACGGCCAGGTCACCGTGAAGGACATCCCCGACGACAAGCGCAAGGATCCCGGCGCCAAGCGGGCGCTGATGGCCGAAGTCGATCTCGTCATCCTGTGCCTGCCGGACGATGCCGCCAAGGAGACGGTAGCGCTCATCGACGACCTCGGCGCGGCGGCCCCGAAGGTGCTCGACGCCTCGACCGCGTTCCGGGTCGCGCCGGACTGGGTCTATGGCTTCGCCGAGCTGGCGCCGGACCAGGCCGACAAGATCCGCGCCGCCAAGAAGGTGGCCAATCCCGGTTGCTACCCGACCGGCGGCATCGCGCTGCTGCGGCCGCTGGTCGACGCCGGCCTGCTGCCGGCCGACCATCCGGTGACGATCAACGCCGTCAGCGGCTATTCCGGCGGCGGCAAATCGATGATCGCGGCCTACGAGGCCGGCACCGCGCCGGCGTTCGAGCTGTATGGCCTCGGCTTCGCGCACAAGCATCTGCCCGAAACCCAGAAGTACTCGGCCCTGTCGCGGCGGCCGATCTTCATTCCCTCGGTCGGTAACTTCCGTCAGGGCATGCTGGTATCGGTGCCGCTGCATCTCGATACGCTGCCGGGCAAGCCGGCGGTCGCAGACCTGCATGCCGCGCTGGCGCAGCGCTATGCCGGCAGCACCTATGTGTCGGTGCCGCCGCTCGATGCTGCGCCGTACGCGGGCGGCCGGATCGAGCCGGAAGCGCTCAACGACACCAATCAGCTCGAGCTCTACGTGTTCGGCAGCGACACGCACCGCCAGGCGGTGCTGGTGGCGCGGCTCGACAATCTCGGCAAGGGCGCCTCCGGTGCCGCCGTGCAGAACATGCGGCTGATGCTCGGCTTGCCTGATACTGGCGGGATCGATTAGCCGTCTCGCTTTGCTGTGGAGTGGCTCCCGTCCTCTCGGTCGGGAGCCTCGTCATTTTTGGAACCTGACATGACTCAAGCTTTCGACGACGACACGCTGCGGTTCTACCGCGGCAATGCCACCGCTTACGCCGAGCGGCAGCCGCGGAGCGCGACGCTGACCAAATTTCTGGGCGAACTGCCGGCCGGTGCCAAGCTCCTCGAGCTCGGCTGCGGGGCCGGCTACCAGGCCGAAGCGATGCTCGCGGCCGGTTTCGATGTGGACGCGACCGACGGCTCCCCGGAACTCGCGGCGGAAGCCTCGCGCCGGCTTGGGCGACCGGTCCGCACCATGTTGTTCCATCAGCTCGACGCGATCGACGCTTACGACGCGGTTTGGGCTCACGCCTGCCTGCTGCACGTGCCGCGCGATGAGCTTGCCGACGTGCTGAAACTGATCTGGCGGGCGCTGAAGCCCGGCGGCCTGTTCTATGCCAGCTACAAGTCCGGCGACAGCGAGGGGCGGGACAAGCTCGCGCGCTACTACAATTACCCGTCCGAGGAGTGGCTTCGTGGGCGTTATGCGGAAGCTGGCACTTGGGCATCGGTCGCGGTCGAGACCAGCGAAGGCAAGGGGTTCGACCAAGAACTCGCTCATTTCCTTCATGTAACGGTCCGGAAGCCGGAGTGACTGCTTACCGTCACGGAGTTCCCGGGCGGCTGTGCAAAGTGAGACACAGTGTTGCTGTTGCGTCTCACCAAGTCGGACGCTGTTCAGTTAGCGCACGGTTAGTACCGCGGCTGCAGCATATGCGATTAGCTTGCAGTGATAATTGAGTGAGTTGTGCCGGGCGTCCTTGCCAGCGCCCGGCGACCTGAGCCAAGCTCCACGCGGGAGGCCGAAGGCGGGATCGCTTTCGGTTGCGACAGCAGGTGGGGGCGGCAATGGCGAGTGTGCAACCGGCGGCGCGGCCGTCGAAGCGGTTCCAGATCGCACTGATCAAACCGTCGCATTACGATGACGACGGCTACGTCATTCAGTGGTTCAGGTCCTTCATCCCCTCAAACTCACTGGCGGTGGTTTACAGCCTGGTAGAGGACGCCCGGCAGCGCCGCGCGTTGGGCGACGTCGAGATCGATATTACCGCTGCTGACGAGATCAACACCCGAACGCGTATTCCGCAGATCATCGAGCGGTTCCGGACCCACGACTTCTTCGGGCTGGTGTTCATCGTCGGGGTGCAGTCCAATCAGTTCCCGCGCGCGATGGACATCGCCCGTCCGCTGCGGGCTGCCGGCGTTCCGGTCGCGATCGGCGGCTTCCACGTCTCCGGCTGCATCGCGATGCTCCCCGGGATCCAGCCTGATCTGCAGCAGGCGCTCGACCTCGGCGTCACCCTGTATGCCGGCGAGCTCGAAGGTCGCTGCGACGAGCTGCTGCGTGACGCCGCCAGCGGCGCGCTGAAGCCTCTGTACAACTATCTGAACGACCTGCCGTGCCTGGAGGGCGTGCCGACGCCGGTGCTGCCGCGCAAATTCCTCAAGGGTACGTTCAGCCTGCAAACCTCGTTCGATGCCGGCCGCGGCTGTCCGTATCAGTGCTCGTTCTGCACCATCATCAACGTCCAGGGCCGCAAATCGCGCGGCCGCAGCGCCGACGATATCGAGCGCTTGGTGCGCGCCAACATGGCGCAGGGCGTCAACTGGTTCTTCATGACCGACGACAATTTCGCCCGCAACAAGGACTGGGAGGTGATCCTCGATCGGCTCGCCGCGCTGCGCCGCGAATTTGCTGCGACCGGGCAGAAGGACATCAAGCTGGTCATCCAGGTCGACACGCTGTGCCACAAGATCGATGGCTTCATCGAGAAGGCGCGGGCTGCGGGTGTGGTCCGCACATTCCTCGGATTGGAGAGTATCAACCCGCAGAATCTCGCTTCGGCGAAGAAACGTCAGAACAAGATCACCGAATATCGGCAGATGCTGCTGGCCTGGAAAAAGGCCGGGGTGATCACCTATGCGGGCTATATCCTCGGCTTCCCGCACGACACGCCGGAGAGCATCGCCGAAGATATTGCGATCATCCAGAAGGAGCTGCCGCTCGACATCCTCGAGTTCTTCTGCCTGACGCCGTTGCCGGGCTCCGAGGATCACCAGCGCCTGTTCAATCAGGGCGTGGCGATGGACAGCGATCTCAACCGGTTCGACATCGAACACGTGGTCACGCCGCATCCGAAGATGAGCCGGGAGGAGTGGCAGGGCGCGTACCTCAAGGCTTGGGAGCTGTACTATTCGGCCGAGCACATCGAACGGATGATGCGCCGCGCCGCCGCGACCGGGGTCGGCGTGTCACGGCTGGCGTCGATGATCTTCCTGTTCTCATCGATGGTCCGGATCGAGAAGGTGCACCCGCTGCAGGGTGGCATCATCCGGCTGAAATATCGGCTGGACCGCCGCCCGACGCTGCCGGTCGAGCCGGCGCTGGTGTTCTATCCGAAGCTGATCGCCGAGAGGGCTCGCAAGCTGGTTCAGAACGTCCGGCACTGGTTCTGGATCGACGGCCTGCGCCGCAAGATCCGCAGCGACCCGAACCGGATGAGCTACACCGACACCGCGATCACCCCGGTCGGCGACCACGAGGTCGAGGAGCTGGAGCTGTTCACCCACACCCAGGCCGCCCAGGACGCCGTGGAGCACATCCGCAAGATCAACCAGCTCACCCACGCCAAATCGGTGGCGTAGGCGGCAGCTGCTTGTCTCCGTCATTCCGGGGCGCGCGCCAGCGCGAACCCGGAATCTCGCGTTATCGTCAAGGAAGATGCCGCACGGTGCGCGGCGGGCGCCGTGCATAAGCACGTCGAGATTCCGGGTTCGCCAGCTTCGCTCGCGCCCCGGAATGACGGCGAGGCGAAGCTCTTTCGGATCTGTTCTCAAGTTCCCGCCGTCATGCTTAAATCGCTCCGTTCCATTCAAACGGCTTCGGAGGCGGAATGACGGTGGCTCCTGTGCTGGTGATCCTCAGCGCGGCGACGGCGTTGGGGCTTTATCTCGGGCTGCTTTATCTGCGCGGCGACCGCAAGCAGGGGCTGGTCGCGCTGCACATGCTGCTCGGCTTTGGCGGGCTCGAGACTCTCGTTATGCTGCTGCACGGCACGCCGGATGGAGCTGCGACGACGGATAGCGTCTCCTTCGGCAAGATCGCGGCCGGTTTGTTCGCAGTATCGGCCTTCTCCGGCTTCATCGCCGCGCTGGCGCGGCGCTCGCCGGTCGGCGCTAACGTCCTGCTCGGCACGCACGTCACCGTCGGTCTCGCCGGTTTCGCGCTGCTGCTGGCTTGGGTGTCGGGGACGTAGCGTCGGTCCCTCGGCCTCAGCGGGCCGCGGTGAGCAGTTCGCCGTCGTCTGCGGCAGCGGGCGCCAACTTCAATTGCGCCTCCTGTTCGATCAGCCGCAATGTCTGCGCCAGATGGCGCTCGGTCGTTGCCACTACACCGTCCCGGTCGCGGCTGCGATAGAGCGCCAGCAGTTCGGCGTGATCGCGGTTGTTCATGTCGCGGATGTCCGGATCGGCGAACAGCGACAGGACAACATAAGGCGAGGCGGCATGGGCAAGGTTGTAGACCACGCTGCCGAGGCGGCCGCCGGTGGTGTTGCCGGTCAGGGCGGCGTGAAATTCCTCGTTGAGATTGGCCCAGCTTTGCGCTGAGACCTTGCCGCACATCTTGCGATGGCAAGCGTCGGCGCGGGCGAGATCGTCGTCAGTGACGCGATCGAAGGTGCGGGCGGCCAACAGAGGCTCCAGCCGCATCCGCATCTGGTAGATCTCCTGCACGTCGTCCAGCGTCAGCCCGCGAACGACGGCGCCGCGCCTTGCGTCGAGTGAGATCAGCCCTTCCGACAGCAGGTCGCGAAATGCTTCGCGCACCGGCGTCGTACTGACGTCGAGCTGACGCGCGATCTCTTCCTGCCGCAGCCGCGTGCCGGCCGGATAGCGCCCCTGCAGAATCTTGGTCCGCAGATCGAGCAGGACATGCTGGCGGACCGTCGTGGGCTGTCCACGTCTCCGCATCTTTCACTCCCTTAAGTGCCGATCGCCGAGGCGATCACGAGGCAGCCGCCGGCAGCTTCGTATCGCGCGCGGATTAGTCGTCGTTTCAATCTCGATATCACAGAACGTGCCCGGACCGGTGCCGCTTCGGTGTGCACAATGCACAATGCATTGGAGCGGCGGGATGGGACGAAGCACGGCGGCGGCGAACGCCGCGAGGGCGGGCGACCTTCCGCTAATCGCCTGCGCTGCAGCGGGAATTGGCGTTCTTCGACCTTTGTCGAATGTGCTGGCATGGGCTTTGCAAAGCATTCGCAAAGGAGCAAATCCATGGCAGAGCCGCAGATCCAACTCAGCGTTCGAGACGTCCGCAAGGTGTTTCCCGGAAAAGGGGGGCCAGTGCCGGTTCTCGACGGACTGTCCTTCGACATCTACGAGCGCGATTTCGTCAGCATCATCGGGCCGAGCGGTTGCGGCAAGACCACGATCTTCAACGTGATCGCGGGACTACTGAATGCCGATAGCGGCAGCCTGATCTATCGCGGTGAGCAGGTCAGCAGTCTGCGCGGCCGCATCGGCTACATGATGCAGAAGGACCTGCTGTTTCCCTGGCGGACGGTGCTGGAGAACGTGCTGCTCGGCCTGCGCGTGCGCGGCGTCGCCGATGCCGAAGCGCTCGACACCGCGCGCGAGTATCTGTCGACCTTCGGTCTATCGGGATTCGAGAAAGCCTATCCCAAGACCTTGTCGGGCGGCATGCGCCAGCGCGTGGCGCTGATCCGGACGCTGATCATGGATCCCGACATCCTGCTGCTCGACGAGCCGTTCTCCGCGCTCGACTACCAGACGCGGCTGTATCTCGAAGGCGTGCTGATGGAAGCGGTAGAGACCTTCAACAAGACCGTCATTCTGATCACCCACGACGTTGACGAAGCGGTCGCCTTGTCCAAGCGCGTCGTCGCCCTGAGCGGGCGGCCGACGCGGGTCAAGAATGTCCATCACATTGACATCGAGCGCACCGGTCCCGTGGAGGCGCGCAGCGATCACCGCTTCTCCGATTATTTCCACATGCTCTGCGGTGAGCTCGACATTCAGACCCGAAAAGTGAAGTCTAACTGATGACCAGCGCAACAGACGTCGCACCCCGTACCGGCGGCACTGCCATCCGGCCCAATCGCGAAACGATCAGCCTGACCCAGCGTCTGGTCGTCACGTTCGACACGCATCTCGGTCGCACCGCGCTGCAGGCGCTCGCGGTGGTCGCGTTCTTCCTGCTGTGGGAGCTCGGAGTCCGCATGGGCTGGATTTCGGAGTTCCTGGTCGGGAAGCCGTCGGGGATCTGGGTGCGGTTCGAGACTCAGTTGCTCGACGGGTCGCTGTTCGTCGACAGCGGCTACACGCTCTACGAAGCTCTGATCGGCTTCGTGGTCGGCACCATCGTCGGTTCGGTTCTCGGTCTGGCGATGTGGTACTCGACCTTCATCGCCCGGATGGTCGAGCCCTTCATCGTGGCGCTCAACAGCGTTCCGAAGATTGCTCTCGCCCCGGTGATCCTGCTGTGGTTCGGCACAGGCTTGTTGTCGAAGGTGGTGCTGGTGGTGTCGATGACGGCGCTGGTGGCGCTGATCGCAGCGTATCAAGCCGCCAAAGACAGCGATAAGGATCTGCAGTCGCTGATGCTGTCGATGGGCGGCTCCAAACACCAGATCTTCTACAGCGTGGTCGTTCCGTCGTCGCTGCCGGCGATCATCGCGACCTTCCGGATCAACATCGGTTTCGCTCTGGTCGGTGCGGTGGTCGGAGAGTTCATCTCGTCCAAGCGTGGCCTTGGCCATCTCGTTTACAACGCATCGAGCCTCTACGACCTCAACTCGGTCTGGGTCGGCCTATTCGTCCTGATGTTTATGGGCTTCGTGCTCTACCACGGGATCGATGCGCTCGAGCGCTACCTGCTGCCCTGGAAGCAGGACACCGGACACGTCCGGATTCAGGCCTAGACGCGGCCGCACCAACTCCCACCACCTCCTTCACCCAACCTCGGAGCCGAAACCTTATGCGTTCGATCGGAAAACTTGTCGGTGCAGCCACCGTCGTGGCGTCGTTAGTAGCTTCGACGGTGGTCCCCACCGCCGCGATGGCCAAGCAGGTCAAAATCTCTCAGGCCTTCCAGTCCATGCTCTACCTGCCGTTCTACGTCGCGCTGGATAAGGGCTTCTTCAAGCAGCAGGGCCTCGACGTCGACAAGGAGACCGCAGGCTCGCCGACCACGGCGTTGTCCGCAGTCCTGTCGGGGAGTGCGTCGTTCTCGATCCACGGCCCGGAATGGACCGCGATCGCCAACTCGAAGGGCGCAGATGTCGGCATCATCTGCAACGTGGTGAATGGCGCGGCCGTGTGGGTGGCTGCCGCACCCGACTTCAAGTACGACACGCTCCAGGATCTGAAGGGCCAGAAGGTCGTGGCCGGCCTGATGCCGACCACCAGCACCTCGCTGTTCATGAAGTTGCTCAAGGACAACGGCATGAAGCCTGACACTGACGTCGATCTGCTGCAGGTGCAGATCGGCTCCGAGCCGGGGCCATTTCTCGGCGGTCAGGCCAAGGTGGCGGTGCTGTATGAACCGGGCCTGGATCAGGTGGTGGCCAAGGGCATGAAGGTGGTGATCGGCTTCCCGAAAGCCTACGGTCCGTATGCGTTCTCGTCGATCACCGCTCGCAAGAACGTCGATCCGAAAGATGCACAGGCGGTGGTCAACGCGATGGAGCTGGCGCTGCGCTTCATGAAGAACAATCCCGATGAAGCGGTCGCGATCGCCCAGAAGGAATTCCCGACGCTCGATCCGAAGATCGTCGAAGCGGCCGTCCGGCGGATGATCGCCGAAAACGTCTATCCGAGCAGCGTGCAGACCACGCAGCAGGCCTACGAGACCGCGATGCAGACCCAGATCGCGCTTGGCAATCTGAAGCTGGCGCCGAAGTACGAGGACTTCGTCATTCAGGATTACGTCAAGCCGGCGCTCGCGCTGAAATAACCATGGCCATTACGCCGGCGATCGGAGGCGATCGCCGGCGTCTTCTTTTGCGTTTCAAGGACGATCTCAATCATGTCGCATCCGCTGGGACTGCTCGCAGTCCATCGCGCGTTCCGTGAAGGAACGTTGAGCTCCGCCGATTACATTGCCAGTTGCACCCAGCGCGCCGACGAGGTCGAGCCTTGGCTGAAAGCGTTCTGTCATCGGCTGCCCGGAGAACAGCTCACGGGAGGAGAGGGACCGCTCGCCGGCATCCCGATCGGCATCAAGGACATCATTGCGACGGCCGGCATTCCGACCACCAACGGATCACGGGTCTATGCCGACCACATCCCGGATCACGACGCGCCGATCGTGGCGCGCATCAAGCGGCTTGGCGGCATCGTGTTCGGCAAAACGGTGAGCACTGAATTTGCTTGGCGCAGCCCTGGGCCAACGGTCAATCCCAACAATCCGCAGCACACGCCCGGCGGTTCGTCGAGCGGATCGGCGGCCGCGGTGGCGGCCGGCATCGTGCCGATGGCGCTCGGCACCCAGACGGTCGGTTCGGTGGTACGACCCGCTGCCTATTGCGGCATCGTGGGCTTCAAGCCGAGCTTCGGCGCGATTGTTCGCGACGGCGTTCACCCATTGGCGCAATCGCTCGATCACGTCGGGTTCTTGACCCGATCTGTCGAGGACGCGGCGTTCGCATTTGGCTTGCTGGCCGACGGCGCCGACGCGGGGGCGGCAGCCCAAGCCGTCGAGGGAGACGTGCTTCCTGTCGCCTCGTCACTGCGGCTCGGTGTGGTTCGCCCGCCGATCTGGGATCGGGTCAGCGCCGAACAGAACCAGGCGTTCGAGGCGGCGCTGGAGACGCTCCAGCGCGCAGGGGCCAGCATCGTGCCGCTTGAGCTTCCGGAGCGCTATTGGAAGGGATTCGATGCCGCGGAGATCATTCTGGTGGCGGAGGCGGCCGCGATCTTCAACGGGCTGATCACGCAACATCCAGATCTGACCAGCCCGCAGCTCAAGGAGCTGGTGGCGACCGGCAACGCGATCAGCGCACCGCGCTACATCGAAGCTCGCCAACTGCAGGCATCCCTGCGGGAGGAGCTTCCGCGGCATCTCAGCGGTCTCGACGGCATCCTGACGGTGCCGGCGCCCGGCGAAGCTCCGGAAGGGCTGGCCTATACCGGCGACGCCAGCTTCTGCGCGCTGTGGACGATGCTCGGCGTGCCGGCCCTGACGATGCCGATCGCCCGGTCTGGCCGCGGCCTGCCGCTTGGTCTTCAAGTGGTTGGAGGCTTTGGCGAGGACGCCAAGCTGCTGCGCACCGCTCGGGTGGTCGAGGCGAAGCTGGCGAACTGACTCGATCGACGCGCGGCTAAAGCTTTGCCGCCTCGCGTCGATCAGGACCTCACCTTGACGTAGCTGCCCGGCGCATCTTCCAGCGGCGGGTAGGCTTCGTTTCCGATGGCGCGGGCGGGGACCTGTTCGTCGTCGAACGCGCCGATCCAGGCGCGCCAGTCCGGCCACCACGACCCCTTATGCTCCTCGGCCCCGTTCAGCCAGTTGGCGACCGAGCCGGCGAAGATGTCGGGATTGGTCCAGAACTGGTACTTGTTCGCCGCCGGCGGATTGATCACGCCGGCGATGTGGCCCGAGCCTGACAGCACGAATTTCACCGGACCGCCGAAGAACTGCGAGCCGTACAGCACCGACTCCGCCGGAGCGATGTGGTCTTCGCGGGTGGCGAGATTGTAGATCGGCACCTTGACCTTGGCCAGGTCGAGCGTGGTGTTGTCCAGCACCATGGTGCCGGCCGACAGCTTGTTATCGAGATAGCAGTTGCGCAAGTAGTAGGAGTGGTTCGCCGCCGGCATCCTTGTGGCGTCGGAATTCCAATGCAGCAGGTCGAACGCCTGCGGCGGCTGGCCCTTCAGGTAGTTGTTGACGACGTAGGACCAGATCAGGTCGTTCGGGCGCAGCATGTTGAAGGCCATCGCCATCTTGGCGCCTTCGAGCACCCCGGTGACCTTCATCTCGCGCTCGACCGCGGAAATCTGTTCCTCGTCGACGAATACCATCAGGTCGCCGGCATGGGTGAAGTCGACCTGCGTGGTCAGGAAGGTCGCCGAGGTGACCCGCACCCGGCGGCGCTCGGCGAGCCAGGCGAGCGTCGAAGCGAGCAGGGTGCCGCCGACGCAGTAGCCCAGCGTGTGCACCTTCATCTCGCCGGTGACCTTCTCGACCACGTCCATCGCGGTCAGCGGTCCGAGCTTCATGTAGTCGGCGAAATCCTTGTCGGCGAGGCTCTTGTCCGGGTTGACCCAGGAGATCACGAACACGGTGAGGCCCTGGTCGACGCACCATTTGATGAACGACTTCTCGGGCTTCAGGTCGAGAATGTAGTACTTGTTGATCCACGGCGGCACGATCAGCAGCGGCGTGCGCTGCACCGTCTCGGTGGCGGGCTCATACTGGATGAGCTGCATGATCTCGTTCTGGAAGATCACCTTGCCGGGGGTGACCGCCATGTTGACGCCGACCTCGAGCCCGGCCGGATCGGACTGCCGGATCTTGAGGTGGCCGCGGCCGGACTGGATGTCGTCGGCCAGCATCTTCATGCCGCGCACCAAGTTGTCGCCGCTGGCCTCCAGCGTGTGACGCGTCAGCTCGGGATTGGTCATCACGAAGTTGGAGGGCGCCAGCGCGGTGGTGAGCTGCTGGACGTAGAACGCCGCCTTGCGCTTGGTGTGCGGATCGATCTCGGCGTTCTTGACCAGTTCGTCGGCCCACTGCGTGGTGAGTAGATAGGCCTGCATCAGGAAGTCGTAAAACGCGTTGGCCTTCCATTCCGGTGAGGCGAACCGCTTGTCTCGCGGCGAGGGGGCGATCGCCGGTTCGGCCTGTTCGCCGGCGAGGCGCTTGGAGGCCGCGCCCCAGAGTTCGAGATACGACTTGCCGAGCCGCTGCTGCAGCTCCTTGGAACGGTCCTGGTCGGACAGCCAGTAATTGGCGACGGTGGAGAAGCTCTTCACCATTTCGGTCAAACCGGCGGGCGGATGACCGTCCGGTGGTACGGCACCGTTTTGCGACTTCATCATCGTCGCAAGCGCCTGGCTACCAGTCTCCATCGCCTGCGCCAGATTGCGGGCGAATGCGTCAGGATCGAACTTCGGGGCCGCCTTGGGTTCTGCGAGCATGTCGGTCATGAATCAACACTACAATCCAGTGCAGAAAATCCGCTGAGATTTGTCGTCGCGCCCCCGGATGATGGCATAGTTCGGTAAACGTCGCTGATTTCGATGTGCTGCAGTGCGACAAATTGCGCTTGATTTAGCCACATTGGCATCCCACTGAGGCGGTCGGGTCGGTTAATGTCGCCGCTCGGCGCTGGCCGGTTCGAGGCGAAATGAGTTAAGGTTTAATCCTCGAGTGCGACGATTGTTGCGAGCGGCGACGATCGGGAAGGCGGGGCCGCGTGAAGGCAAGCAGGGTGATGCGAGTGGCAGGCACGGGTGGACGGACGGGACCCGGCATGCGGGCTGCTGTGGCAGCTGCGCTGGTCGTGGCCGGCTGCGCGCTCGGCGGCTGCTCGGTCTCGCTGTCCGACATGCCGCTGCTCGGCAGCAGCGATGCCCCCGCCAAGCCCAAGCAAGCCGACGCTTTTCCGGCCGTGAACGACCTGCCGGCCAATCGCGATGAAGCGGTGCTGGCACCCGCCGAGCGCAATAAGATCGAGCAGGAATTGATCGCAGCCCGCGAACGCCAAGCGAACGCGAATGCCGCTGCGGGTGCAGCCGCGCCGGCCGCGGGCACCGCGGCCGCCAGAACGGCGGCGTCGAGATAGCCGGACCGACGCCGCCATCGACGACCCGCCGCCGGGGCAGGTGACGATCGCGAGCGGGCTGCATGTCAGCCTTGTCGCAAACAGCCGCAAATTCGATCGAATCAGGGCGTTGCTGCACGTTTATCGGATTCCCCTCCGATCAAGAACGCGGTAACGATCCCACCGTTACCCGGAGTCGAGGACCATGGAAGAATTCTACCGCATCCGCCGCTTGCCGCCCTACGTGTTCGAGCAGGTCAACCGGGCCAAGGCCGCCGCGCGCAACGCCGGAGCCGACATCATCGATCTCGGGATGGGCAATCCGGACCTGCCGGCTCCGCCGCACGTCCTGGAGAAGCTGAAGGACACCCTCGGCAAGCCGCGCACCGACCGCTATTCCGCCTCCCGCGGTATCACCGGTCTCCGCAGGGCCCAGGCCGCTTATTACGACCGCCGATTCGGCGTGAAGCTGAACCCCGACACCCAGGTGGTCGCGACCCTCGGCTCCAAGGAAGGCTTCGCCAACGTCGCCCAGGCGATCACCGCCCCCGGTGACGTCGTGCTGTGCCCGAACCCGAGCTATCCGATCCACGCCTTCGGCTTCCTGATGGCCGGCGGCGTGATCCGCTCGGTGCCGTCCGAGCCGACCCCGGATTTCTTCGCCGCGGCCGAGCGGGCGATCATCCATTCGATCCCCAAGCCGATCGCGCTGATCGCCTGCTATCCGTCGAACCCGACCGCCTATGTGGCCAGCCTCGACTTCTACAAGGATCTGGTGGCGTTCGCGAAGAAGCACGAGATCATGATCCTGTCGGATCTGGCCTACGCCGAAGTCTATTTCGACGACAACAATCCGCCGCCGTCGGTGCTGCAGGTGCCGGGCGCGATGGACGTCACCGTCGAGTTCACCTCGATGTCGAAGACGTTCTCGATGGCCGGTTGGCGCATGGGCTTCGCGGTTGGCAACGAGCGCATCATCGCCGCGCTGGCCCGCGTGAAGTCGTATCTCGATTACGGCGCCTTCACCCCGGTCCAGGTCGCCGCCACCGCCGCGCTGAACGGTCCCGACGACTGCATCAAGGAGATGCGCGAGACCTACAAGAAGCGCCGCGACATCCTGGTCGAGAGTTTCGGCCGCGCCGGCTGGGACATCCCGCCGCCGTCGGCGTCGATGTTCGCCTGGGCGCCGCTGCCGCCGGCCTTCCGCGAGATCGGCTCGATGCAGTTCGCCACCCTGATGGTGGAGAAGTGCGGTGTCGTGGTGTCGCCCGGCGTCGGCTTCGGCGAGCACGGCGAGGGCTTCGTCCGCATCGCGATGGTGGAAAACGAGCAGCGCATCCGCCAGGCGGCGCGTGGCGTCCGGCGCTTCCTTGAAAGCGGCGTCGAAACGTTGCACAACGTCGTGCCTCTCGCTGCTCAGCGATAGGCCCGTCATTGGGGGCCGCCCGCCGGCCTCCGGGTTCTTCCCCAAGAAACGCCGGTTCCGGCAGCAGGTCAGCGCGTCATGGTCGCGCCACTCAGAGTGGGTATTGCGGGTCTCGGCACCGTGGGTGCCGAAGTCGTCCGCGTCATCGAACGGCAGGAGCGGACGTTGTCCGCTCGTTGCGGCCGCCCTGTGCGCGTGGTCGCGGTCACCGCGCGCTCCAAGGCCAAGAAGCGCGGGCTTGATCTGTCCGGCATCAAATGGGCGAAGAGCCCGCTGGCGATCGCCACCGATCCCGAGGTCGATTGCTTCGTCGAACTGATCGGCGGCGCCGGCGATCCCGCCGGTCCGGCGATCGAGGCGGCGCTGGCCGCCGGCAAGGCGGTGGTCACCGCCAACAAGGCGCTGATCGCCAAGCACGGCCTCAAGCTGGCGTCGCTCGCGGAGAAGCACAACGCGGCGCTGAACTACGAGGCCGCCGTCGGCGCTGCGATCCCGGTGATCAAGACGCTGCGCGAGGGCCTCGCCGGCACCGACATCGACCGGATCTATGGCATTCTCAACGGCACCTGTAACTACATCCTGACCCGGATGGAGCAGGAGGGGCTGTCGTTCGACGACTGCCTCGCCGATGCCCAGCGGCTCGGCTATGCCGAAGCCGATCCGACCTTCGATATCGACGGCCACGACACCGCGCAGAAGCTGGCGATCCTCGCCAGCCTCGCGTTCGGCACCAAAGTGTCGGAGAGCTCGGTTTACGTCGAGGGCATCCGCTCGATCACGCCGGAAGATCTCCGCGCGGCCGATGATCTCGGCTATCGCGTCAAGCTGCTCGGCGTCGCGGTCCGCACCGCCAAGGGCATCGAGCAGCGCGTGCATCCGACCATGGTGCCGAAGACCTCGTCGATCGCCCAGGTGATGGGCGTCACCAACGCCGTCTCGATCGACGGCGACGGCATTCCGCCGATCACCCTAGTCGGCGCCGGCGCCGGTGCCGCTGCGACCGCGTCCGCGGTGGTGGCGGATATCGCCGATGTTGCCCGCGGCATCCGCGCAGTGCCGTTCGGTCGGCCGGTATCCGGGCTGAAAGCCACCGCGAAGGCGCCGATGCAACGCCACGAGGGCGGCTATTACTTGCGGCTGCTGGCGCGCGATCACGCCGGCACCGCCGCGACCATCGCCAAGCGGCTTGCCGAGCAGGACATCTCGATCGAGTCGATCGTGCAGCGGCATCCGCACCGCAGCGTCGATGCCAATGGCAAGGCCGCCAAATCGTCGGTCCCGGTGCCGGTGATCCTGATTACTTACGCCACCGCTGAAGACGCGGTGCGCCGCGCCCTGCAAGCCGTGCAGCGCGACAAGGTGATCAGCGGCCGGCCACAGGTGATCCGGATCGAGAAGAACTGAGTTCGACCATTTGTACAGCCCCCGCCGCAAGCGCGGGGGCGCTGTTTTGAGGAGCTGGGCCGATGTCGACCACCATTTCCGTTCCGCCGCAATTGCTGCTGGAACGCATCCTGACCCTGGAGATCGTGCGTGTGACCGAGCGCGCCGCGGTGTCTGCGGCGCGGCTGCGCGGCCACGGCAACGAGAAGGGCGCGGACCAGGCCGCGGTCGATGCGATGCGCCGCGAGCTCAACAAGATGCCGATCGAAGGCACCATCGTGATCGGCGAGGGCGAGCGCGACGAAGCGCCGATGCTGTTCATCGGTGAGAAGGTCGGCGCCGGCATCAATGCCGGTCCGAAGGTCGACATCGCGGTCGATCCGCTCGAAGGCACCACGCTGTGCGCCAAGAACATGCCGGGCTCGATCGCCACCATGGCGATGGCCGAAGGCGGCACGCTGCTGCACGCGCCCGACGTCTACATGCAGAAGATCGCGATCGGTCCGGGCTACGACAAGAACCTGATCGACATCGATGCGCCGCCGGAAGACAACATCCTCCGCTTGGCGCAGGCCAAGGGTGTGCCGACTCACGGCATCACCGTGCTGGTGCTCGATCGTCCGCGCCACGCCGAGCTGATCGCCAAGATCCGCGCCACCGGCGCCGGCGTCCAGCTGATCACCGACGGCGACGTTGCCGGCGTGATCCACTGCGCCGACCCGGACAACACCGGCGTCGACATCTACATGGGCACCGGCGGTGCGCCGGAAGGCGTGCTGGCCGCGGCGGCGTTGCGCTGCATCGGCGGTCAGATGCAGTGCCGGCTGCTGCTCGACACCCACTCCAAGCGCAACCGCGCCGAGTCGATGGGCATCGAAGATCCGAACTTCGTGTACCAGATCGAGGACATGGTGAAGGGCGACTGCCTGTTCGCCGCCACCGGCGTCACCGACGGTTCGCTGCTCTCGGGCGTCAAGTTCCGCAAGGGCGTGATCCAGACCGAGACCGTGGTGATGCGGTCGGTCACCGGCACGGTGCGCTACATCAAGGCGGACCACCGCCAGCTCGAGAAGTTCCACCTGGATTAAGATAAGGAGATCGTCGGATGGCCGTCGAGATTCGTCCCGTCGGCCCCGACGAGCGGGCCGCCTGGGAGCCGCTGTGGGCCGGTTACCTCGCGTTCTACAAGGCGACACTGGCGCCCGAGGTTTCCGACGTCACCTGGGCGCGGTTTCACGATCCCGCCGAGCCGATGCATCTGCTCGGCGCCTATGTCGACGGCAAGCTCACCGGGATCGTGCAGTTCATCTATCACCGGTCGTGCTGGACGGTCGGCAATTACTGCTATCTGCAGGATCTGTTCGTCGCCGACAGCGCCCGCGGGCTCGGCCTCGGCCGCAAGCTGATCGAAGCCGTGTACGCGCGCGCCAAAGCTGACGGCTGCAGCCGCGTGCACTGGCTGACCCAAACCGGCAACGCCACCGCACGGCTGCTTTACGACCGCATTGCCGAGGATTCCGGCTTCATGCAGTATCGGAAGGTGCTGTAGTCACACCCGTCATCGTCATTTCGAGGAGCGGAGCGACGAAGCAGTACAGCTCCGTGCTCGCGCTGGATTGCTTCGCTACGCTCGCAATGACGATTTAGTTGCGGCAAGGGGAGAGAAACAAATGGCCGGAAGAGCCGAACCGACAAACGTGCAAGCCCTGATCTTCGACGTGTTCGGCACCGTGGTCGACTGGCGCACCAGCCTGATCGAGGACTTCACCGCGTGGTCGACGACACGTGGCATCGGCGGCGATTGGACCGGGCTGGTTGATGCGTGGCGGCAGGCCTACGTGCCGTCGATGGATGAAGTGCGGAAGAACCCGTCGCGCGGCTTCATCAAGCTCGATGATCTGCACCGCCGCTCGCTGGAGCAGCTAGCGCCGCAGTTCGGGCTCGACAATCTCAGCGACGACGATCTGACCTATATCACCACCGGCTGGCACCGACTGAAGCCGTGGGCGGATTCGGTGCCCGCGCTGACGCGACTGAAGTCGAAGTTCATCATCAGCCCGCTGTCGAACGGCAACGTCGGACTGCTGACTCGGATGGCGAAGAATGCCGGGCTGCCTTGGGATCTCATTCTCGGCGGCGACTTGTTCGGTCACTACAAGCCTGATCCCGAGACGTATCTAGGCGCCGCGCGTCTTCTCAATCTGCCGCCAGAGCAGGTGATGATGGTCGCCGCCCACAACAATGATCTCGCCGCCGCGCAAGCGCTGGGCTTGAAAACGGCGTTCATCCCGCGTCCGACCGAGTACGGTCCGCTGCAGACGATCGACTTCGATGCTACCGGCGACTGGACCATCGTGGCCGATGATCTGGCCGGTGTCGCCGATCGGCTCGGGTGCTGACCCGCGAGAAGGTCAATCCTCTCGCTTCACTCGCACTGATAGGCAGCGGGCTTCTCCTGCCGCCGTCCTGGCGGTTTGCGCCGTCGGCGCTTCGTGCTTATCTGCGCGGACCATGACGCCTCCCATCTCCGTTTTGCCGGCCGAAACCGTGCCGGCGTTTCTCGGCGTGACCCGCTCTGCCACCGGCAAGGCGTGGCGCGACCGACTCGACGCCCGCGCCACTGCGAAAGCGCAGGCGATGGTGCAGCGCTATCAATTGCCCGAGATGCTGGCGCGGGTGCTGGCCGGGCGGGGCGTGGAGATCGACCAGGTCGAGGACTTTCTCGATCCGACGATCCGCAAGCTGATGCCAGATCCGGCGTCGCTGACTCAGATGGAAGCCGGTGCCAAGCGGATCGCCGACGCCGCCTCGCGCGGCGAGAAGGTCGCGATCTTCGGCGACTACGACGTCGACGGTGCGACTTCGTCGGCCTTGCTCGCCTGGCATCTGCGCCATTGCGGGCTCGATCCTTTGATCCACATTCCGGATCGCATCTTCGAAGGCTACGGCCCGAATATCGACGCGATCCGTATGCTCGCCGGCAAAGGCGCGACGCTGCTGATCACCGTGGACTGCGGCACCACCAGCCTGGAGCCGCTGGCGGAAGCGCGGCGGCTCGGGATGAGCGTCGTGGTGATCGATCATCACCAATGCGGCGACGAGCTGCCCGAGGTCGAAGCGCTGATCAATCCGAACCGGCCCGACGATCTGTCGGGGCTCGGCCATCTTGCTGCGGTCGGCTTGGTGCTGATGACGCTGGTCGCGGTCAATCGCGAGCTGCGGCATCGCGGGTTCTGGACCACCGAGCGGCCGGAGCCGAACATGCTCGACATGCTGCACCACGTCGCGCTCGGCACCGTGGCCGACGTCGCGCCGCTGGTCGGGCTCAACCGCGCCTTCGTCGCCAAGGGCCTGATCGCGATGCGCCGCCGCGATCACGTCGGCCACACCGCGCTGATGGATGTGTCGCGGCTGAACGGTCCGCCGGAAGCGTGGCATCTCGGCTTCATGCTGGGGCCGCGGATCAACGCCGGCGGCCGTATCGGCCGCGCCGATCTCGGCGTCCGGCTGCTGCTCGAATCCGACGTCTCTGAAGCCGCCCGCATCGCCGCCGAACTCGATCGCCTCAACAGCGAACGGCGCGAGATCGAACAGAGGGCCGAAGCCCAGGCGGAAGCCGAGGCGATGGCGTCGCTTGGGCTCGAGGACAAGGGCGCGGTGATCGTCACCGCGTCCGAAGGCTGGCACCCGGGCGTGGTGGGGCTGGTCGCGTCGCGGCTGAAAGAGAAGTTCGGACGGCCGTCGTTTGCGATCGCGCTGGAGCCTGGCGGTATCGGCACCGGCTCGGGCCGTTCGATCTCCGGCGTCGATCTCGGCAAGGCAGTGCGCCAGGCGGTGCACGATGGGCTGCTGCTCAAGGGCGGCGGCCACGCCATGGCGGCCGGCGTGACGCTGCGCAAAGAGCGGCTCGCCGAATTCCGGGCCTGGCTGGAGACGACGCTGGCGGATGACGTCGCCAAGTCGCGCCACGTCAACGAACTGTATGTCGACGGTGCGGTGTCGGCGCGCGGCGTCACGACAGAGCTGGCAGCGACGCTGAACCGGGCAGGGCCGTTCGGCGCCGGCAATCCGGAGCCGATCGTCGCGCTGCCGGCGCATCAGCTCGTCTATGCCGACGAGGTCGGCCAGGCGCATCTGCGGCTGCGCTTCAAGGCGGGCGACGGCGCGTTCGTCAACGGCATCGCATTCCGCAGCGTCGGCCAGAAGCTCGGCAACGCCCTCACCGAGAACCGCGGTCAGACGCTCCACGTCGCCGGCTGCCTCAGCGTCGACCGCTGGCAAGGCGCCGAACGCGTGCAACTCCGCGTCATCGACGTCGCGGTCCCGGATGCCGGGCCGACGATGATCAGGTGAGCAGCGCGAGCCGCGCTCGCGAGCCCAGAATGAAGACGCGAACTCCTGAAACTGTCGTCATCGCCGGACTTGATCCGGCGATCCATCTTTCAAGAGTGATGGATGGCCGGGTCGAGCCCGGCCATGACGTGAGTTGCGATCAATGAACGGGATGCCGGAAGCTAAGTACAAATCTCGCCCTGGATGATCATTTCCCGGAACAGCTCGACCGCTTTGGGATTCAGTGCGCCTTCTTCGGGCAGCACCAGCGGCAGATCGGGCGGGGCCAGGATGGCGAACTGGCGGCCCCATTCGTAGACCCAGGCGAGGCCGTCCTGGAACATCACCTCGTCGTCATAGCGCGGAGTGCGGCCCGAGCGGGCCTCGGCGAAGCCGCGGCGGAAGGTGGTGTTCCAGACGATTTCGTCCAGTGGAGCTTGGAAGGTCTCGGCCTGAGGGCGCACGTCGGTCATGGCTCAAATCCGGCGATACATCCTGAAGAAACGGAGGAAGGGTATTATTCCACGGCTCGGCCGGGGCAAAACCCTGACTTTCGGTCAATCGCCCCGGTCGTGTTTGGCGGGGATCAGATAGGCCGGGATCAGCCGGCGGATCAAGCGGGCCGTCACGTGGCGGAAGCCCGGATGGTGCAGGCAGACGCCGCCGAGCAGGCCGACCACGCAGCCGACGACGGTATCGATAAACCGCGCCTCGATGATCTGGTGCGCCGGCTCCTGGCCGAGCGTCGCGGCGTCGGCGAGGAAGATGGTGAGCGGGGTGATGAAGATCACTGCGAAGCCGTAGTGACGGATCACCGCCGTCTCGATCACGAAGCTCAGCGCGATCACCGCAAACGCGATGCTCCATTTCTCCAGCGGCAGTGCCAGCAGCACCGCGGCGAGGCCGAGGCCGATCGCGGTGCCGAGCAGGCGGTGCAGATGCCGATTCCAGATCGCACGCACCGACAGGCCCTGAATGACGGCGAGGCAGCTCACCGGCACCCAATACGGCCGCTCGAGCTGCAGCGCCTGAGCCAGAGCCAGCGCTAATCCGACGAAGATGCCGATCACCACGGAGTCGAGCACGACGTGCTCGAAATCGTCGATCGCCAGCGGCGGCACCGGCAGCGGATCGCGGATCCGCAGCACGACGATCGAGTAGATCATCGCGATCAGGGTCGCGAGCAGGCTGCCGAGCACGAACAGCCCCGCCTTCAGCGGCAGCTGCATCAGGTCGCTCGGCGTATAGGCGGCGATCGCCGCGGCCATCACGAAGAACATGCTGCCCGGTGGGCCGACCCGATAGAACCGGCACAGCATGGTGACCACGATAGCCGTGAAGGTGATCGCCGGCACCAGCAACCACGGCAGCAGATGCACCACCAGCCCGAGCGTGTAGCAGGCGGCATAGCCGAAGCCGGCGGCCATCATCGACACCATGCGGTGGTGCAGCGGGGTGCGCGGCAGATACAGAAACGCCATGCCGCCGAGCGACGAGATCAGGCCGTAGTCGAGATGATCGAAATAGGCGCCGATCAGCATCGGTACGCCAGCGGCGAGTGCCGCGGAGAACGGCATCTGCCACGGCCGGTCGCTGGGATTGAAGGTGACGAGCTCGCGCCACTCCTCGTGCGCCAGCGCCTTGATCCGGTGCCACGTCCAGTGATGTTGAATCATCGAACAGCCTGCGGCCTCTATCCACCCTGCCGCAGTCGTGCCAGCACCTTGAGCCCGCCATAGCCGTCGGCGGGCGATAGGCCGGTCTTGAGCTGAAAGTCGCGGATTGCCTTCATGGTGTCGTTGCCGACCCGGCCGTCAGTGCCGCCGGTGTCGAAGCCGGCGCGGGTCAGCCGGGTCTGCATCTCCTGCACCTCGGCGAGCGTCAGCGCGCGTTCCGATCCGGGGAAGGGATGGATGAACGGGCTGCCGCCGAGAATGCGATCTCCGAGGTGGCAGATCGCCAGCGCGTAGTTCATCGACGGATTGTAGCTCTTCACCGCGTAGAAGTTCGGCCCGATCAGAAATTTCGGGCCGCCGTCGACCGGCACCCACATCGTTGCGCTGGCCGAGGAATTGGGAAATGGCTGGCCATCGGCGCGGGTGACGCCGGAACGCGACCACTCCAAATAGCTGCGGCGCCCGCTGCCTGTGCCGCCGGGGCCCTCGACCTCGTAGCCCCAATGCTCGCCGCGGCGATAGTTGCCGCGCCGGACCAGATACTTCGCGGTCGAGCCGAGCGCGTCGTCGGGCCGGCCGAACGGCGACACCCGTCCGTCGCCGTCATAGTCGATGCCGACGTTCAGCCACACCTCCGGCATCCATTGGCTGTGGCCCATCGCGCCGGCCCAGGAGCCGCGCATTTCTTCCGGTGTCGACCAGCCCTTGTCGACGATCCGCAGCGCGTTGATCAGCTCGGTTTCCCAATACGATCGCCGCCGCGGCTCGCGCCACGCCAGCGCGGCGAGGGACGGAAACACCGGCCGCATATGGTTCTGCTGCACCAAGGGATCGCCATAAGCGCTCTCGACGCCCCAGAGCGCGAGCAGCGTGCCGCGCTCGACGCCGAAATCGCGCTCGATCCGCGCGAACAACGCTTCGTTCTTGCGTAGCGCCTCGCGGCCGGCGGTGATCCGCCAATCCGACACCCGCCGGTTGATGTACTGCCAGAGCTGCTCGTTGAATTCGGGCTGCTTCTGGAAATTCTTGAACACGCTCATGTCGGGTTCGAGCGATCCCATCACCCGATCCCAGGTGCGCGGCGAGATGCCCTTGGCGAGCGCCTTGGCCCGGAACGCGTCGCGCCATTCATCGAAGCCGGCCGGCGCCGCGGCCGCAGCCGCGGCGGGCAGCATCACGGCGGCGCCGACGGCCGCCTGGAGCAGGTGGCGACGGGTGAGGGAGGTGGGGGAATCGTGATCGACCATGGCCGGCAGTTTAGCGGCATTGAGGTCGTCCCCAAAGCCGCTGCGCCTCGATAGCAGCTGCGCACGCGGGCCGCCGATTGTTCCAACGGGCGGCAGCGACACGATGTCTCCGCCTGTGCCCTTGTACCGCCGCGCTCTGCGCCCAACTGGTGACACCGACCTGCCTTCCGCAGCCTCGGGCATTCGAGGCGCGATACAGCCGACAGACAATGAGGAGTTGAGGTGGACCGCGAATCCGAGATTGGGCTGGACCTCGAAGAGCCGGACCTCGAAGAGGCTGCGCCCAGCGACGGCTCCGACCTTGGCAGCGCCGTTGCCCAGGCGGCGCCGACGCGCCGGCTGCTGATGGTGATCAATCGGGGCAGCCGCTCCGGCAGCCAGGCCGTCGGTCTGGCCGGCTCCAAACTCAGCGCCGCGGGTTTCGACCTGGTGGTTTCGGCACCTTCAAGTCGCCACGAGGTCGCGCCGTGGATCGAAGCCCATGCCGAAGGCGCCGCAGGGGTGGTGATCGCCGGCGGTGACGGCACGCTGAACGCGGCTGCGCCAGCCTTGGTCACGACCGGGCTGCCGCTCGGCATCATTCCGGCGGGGACCGCCAACGATCTGGCGCGGACGCTCGGCCTGCCGCTCGATATGGAAGCCGCCGCCGATGTGATTGCGGCGGGACATCGCAAGACCATCGACCTCGGTGACGTCAACGGGCACAAGTTCTTCAACGTCGCCAGCGTCGGGCTGAGCGCCGATCTGGCGCGCGAACTGAGCGGCGAGAGCAAGCGCAGGTTCGGCCGCCTCAGCTACGCGCTCACCGCCGCGAAGGTGCTGAGCAAGGCGCGGCCGTTCCATGCGGTGATCGTGTCGGGCGACGAGCAGGTGCGAGTGAAGACCATGCAGGTCGCGGTCGGCAACGGTCGTTACTACGGCGGCGGCATGGCGGTGGAGCAAACCGCTGAAATCGACGACGGCCAGTTCGATCTGTATTCGCTGGAGTTCGCGCAGGTGTGGAAGCTGCTGGCGGTGGCCTACGATTTCCGCAAAGGCCGCCACGTGCTGTGGCGCGAGGTGCGTGCCGCGCGCGGCACGTCGTTCGAAATCCGCACCCGCAAGCCGCGGCCGGTGAATGCCGACGGCGAACTGGTGACGTTTACGCCGGCCCGGTTCGAGCTGCTGCGCAACGCGGTCAGCGTATTCGCGCCGAAACACCCGCCGCCGCATCCTTGAACAACGCCAACGAAAAAGCCCGCCGGGATGCGGCGGGCTTTGCGGCAGTCAGCAGGGCTGATTGCAATTAGTCCTTGGCGCGCTCGACGTAGGAGCCGTCTTCGGTCAGCACCACGATGCGGGTGCCGGTGCCGATGTGCGGCGGGACCTGGGTGCGGACGCCGTTCGACAGCACCGCCGGCTTGTAGGACGACGACGCGGTCTGGCCCTTGGTCACCGGCTCGGTCTCGACGACTTCGAGCGTGGCGCGCTGGGGCAGGGTGATCGCAACCGCGGTGGTGTCGTGCATCGACAGCTTCACCACCATGCCTTCTTGCAGGTAAGGCGCAGCCGAGCCGACGACGTCCTTGGCGACCTGGACCTGATCGTAGGATTCCGGCTCCATGAAGTGGAAGCCTTCGCCATCTTCATACAGGAAGGTGTAATTGCGCTCTTCGATGGTGACCTTCTCGACCTGGTCGGTGGTCTTGTAGCGCTCCGAGATCTTCACGCCGTCGCTGATTCGGCGCATTTCGATCTGGCTGACGGGCGTGCCCTTGCCGGGATGAATGTTTTCGGCAGACAGGACGACGTAAAGCTTCCCATCTTGCTCGAGGACGTTGCCCTTGCGAATAGAACTGGCGATGACTCTCAAAGGAATGTTTCCTGTCGTTCAGGTCCGGGCCCGATCCGGGCGTTGGTATCCCGAGGCCGAAACGGTTTCGGGGCGCAACATACTGATTTGTGGCGCTGATGCCAGTGTTTTGCGCGGCCGGATGGGGGCGACTTGAGATGGAGGCGACAAGCCAACCGTCGCCCTGGTGGAACAGGGATAGGTATCTGGACCGTCAGCCGTTTTTGCGCGCGCGGGGGGCGGTGACCCGGGCCGTGCGGGCTTGGTTCGAGGCGGCGGGCTTTACCGAGGTCGAGACCGCGATCCTGCAGATTTCACCCGGCAACGAGACCCATCTGCACGCGCCGCGCACCGAACTCTTGGGACCGGACGGCGAGCGGCGCTCCCGATACCTGCGAACCTCACCGGAGTTCGCCTGCAAGAAGCTGCTGGCGGCCGGCGAGACGCGAATCTTCGAGCTTGCCCGGGTGTTTCGCGACCGTGAGCGCGGCCGCGTGCATCTGCCGGAGTTCACCATGCTGGAGTGGTATCGCGCCGAGGCGCCGTACCAGCAGGTGATCGACGACTGCGTCGCGCTGGTCCGCGTCGCGGCCACGGCCACCGGCATCGAGACGTTTTCGTTCAGGGGGCGGCGCGCCGATCCGCGCGCCGAGGCGGAGCGGCTGACGGTGGCCGATGCGTTCGCCCGTTTTGCCGGCATCGATCTACTTGCCACGATCTCGAACGGCGAGGGAGATCGCACGGCGCTGGCAAACGCGGCCGCCGCACGCGTGCGGATCGCCGATGACGACACCTGGTCCGACATCTTCAGCAAGGTGCTGGTCGAGCATGTCGAGCCCCGGCTCGGCGATGGAAGGCTGACGGTGCTGAGCGAATACCCGGCGCCTGAGGCGGCTCTGGCGCGGACCAAACCGGACGACCCGCGGGTCGCCGAGCGGTTCGAGCTGTATGCCTGCGGCGTCGAGCTCGCCAACGGCTTCGGAGAACTCACCAATGCGGCCGAGCAGCGTGCGCGCTTCATCTCCGCGATGGATGAGAAGGAGCGGCGCTACGGCGAGCGCTATCCGCTCGACGAAGCCTTTCTCGCGGCGGTGGGCGAAATGCCGGAGGCCAGCGGCGTCGCGCTCGGCTTCGACCGCCTGGTGATGCTGGCGGCCGGCGCAACCACGATCGATCAGGTGGTGTGGACGCCGCCGGCAGGCGAGGGCGTATGACCAAAGTCACCCGATTGAACACGCCGGCAGCGGCGACGCTGCGTCAACCCGACGAACTGATTGCCGAGGGCCTCGCCACTGCGGACGACCGCGCGATGCTGAGCGGGGTCGCGTCGCGCTATGCGATCGCGGTGACTCCGGCGGTCGCGGCGCTGATCGATCGCGACGATGCCGACGATCCGATCGCGCGGCAGTACATCCCGCGCGCCGAGGAATTGTCCTCGCTCGCTTTTGAGCGCGACGATCCGATCGGCGACGCCGCGCATGCGCCGGTCGAAGGCATCGTGCATCGGCATCGCGACCGCGTGCTGTTCAAACCGGTGCATGTCTGCGCGGTGTATTGCCGGTTCTGCTTTCGCCGCGAGATGGTCGGTCCCGGCAAGGACAATGCGCTGTCGCGCGAGGCGACCGCTGCCGCGCTCGACTACATCCGCGCGCACAACGAGATCTGGGAAGTGATCTTCACCGGCGGCGACCCGCTGATGCTGTCGCCGCGGCGGCTCGGCGAGATCATGGCCGAACTCGCCGCGATCGAGCACGTCAAGATCATCCGCTTTCACACCCGTCTGCCCGTCGCCGATCCGGCGCGGATCACGCCGGATCTGGTGCGGGCGCTACGCGGGCCGGGCAAGACCACATGGCTCGCGCTGCATGCCAACCACCCGCGGGAGCTGACGGAGGCGGCGCGCGCGGCGTGCGCGCGGATCGTCGACGCTGGAATTCCGATGGTCAGCCAGTCGGTGCTGCTCCGGGGCGTGAATGACAACGCCGCGACACTCGAGGCGTTGATGCGCGCTTTCGTCGAGTGCCGGATCAAGCCGTACTACCTGCACCACGGCGATCTGGCGCCGGGGACCGCGCATCTCCGCACCACGCTCGCCGAGGGCCAGGCCTTGATGCGCGCATTGCGCGGCAATGTGTCTGGACTTTGCCAGCCGGAGTACGTGCTCGACATTCCCGGCGGCTACGGCAAGGCGCCGGTTGGCCCCAATTATTTGTCGGACGCCGATGGAACCGAGCCGGATTCGCGCTATCGTGTCGCCGACTATTGCGGCGAGGTGCATCTGTATCCGCCGCGGTCGGAATGAGCGGCGGTACTCTGTCGCTGGTGCAGTCCGGCAACTGGGCCGGGAATGATGCGTTGGTGCTGGGGTTGGGCGGACCATTGGCCGATGCAGACTGCCGTGATGTTGGCGCGATCGGCGCCCAGCCTCGCGGCGGGAGCGTGAATGGAAGGAGAGCTCCGATGAAATCTGTGATGATCGCCGCCGCGATCCTGACCCTGAGCGGCAGCGCGGTGTTGGCGCAATCCGGCAGCGGCACAGGCGGTTCGGCCGGCTCGACGATGTCGCCGGACGTGTCCGGGGGCGGGGCGGGGCTCCGGCAAGCGCCGATCGGGCATCTGCAGCCGCGCCGCAACGACACGCCGCCGGAGCGGACGATCGATCAGATCGATCCGGCGGATGCGGCGCTCGACCGCAAGATCAAGAGCATCTGCCGCGGCTGCTGACGCGAACCGCGGCAGACGTCGCGCAATCAGGTGCTCTTACGGGCGGCGAGCGCCATCGCGATCAGCGAGGTGCCGCCGAACACCAGATTGATTCCGATCAGCAGGCCGATCGCCCAGACGGTGCCCGGCCAGCCCGAGATGATGATGAACGCCACCAGGATGTCGGCGATACCGGCGGCGAGCATCCAGCCCCAGCGCTCCGACATCCGTCCGCGATGCTGGAAGGCGTACATGATGGTCGCGACACCTTCGGCAAGGAAATACACGCCGACGATGAAGGTGAGGGTCAGCGTGCCTTGCAGCGGCATCGCGATCAGCACCAGACCGGCGACCAGCGCCAAGACGGCCGACAGCAGCGACCACCAGAAGCCGGGGCCCTTGCGCGCCCAGATCGAAAACCCGACGCCGGCCACACCGGCGATGAAGAACAGCCAGCCGAGCATGATGGTGAAGGTGATGCTGGCGAGCAGCGGCAGCAGGATCGCCGCAAAGCCGATGATCAGCAGCAGAATGCCTTCGAACAGATAGGCCTTCCAGTGATCGCGGATGGCCGCCTCGACGCGCGCTTGCAGGCGCTCGACGTCTTCGGGGCGAAGGCTGTCATCTGGCAGAGACATGGGACTTCTCCTTTAATGGTTCCCATTCAGGAACCTACCCCGCGCAACGCACCTCGGCGTTAATAGTTCAACGGTATTCGGCGTGCTGGTCCGAGGTGTGCAGGCGAATCGAAACGGCGTCGGGAATCAGTTAATTGTAGCGTTCGATTGCGACGACTTTGGCGGGAGACGACCGATGGTCCCAGCCGTTTTGCATCTGGTCGCGTTGGCGCTTGCGATCACGCTGTTCGTGTTCGCCTGACTTCAAGCGCACAGGACTTCAGGCTGCGAGTGCCCACCACCCACCGATCATGAGGATCGGGCGGGGAGAGTTCAATTGCGCGTGCCTCTTGTTCGCGTCCAATTCACCCGCCGGCAAACACTTGCGCAACCATGTCCTGCGCGGTCGGCGACCGAATCTGCACATTGGATTCGCTGGGCATCCGAAAAGGGAGTATAAAGAAAAATATTCAATTTAAAATTGTGGTTGCGGCGTTCGCACCACAAGCAATCAGTCTCCGTTAGGAGGCGGCATGTGCAAAGACAAACGGCCCCACTGCAGCAGGTGCGGTGCTCGCACGGGGCTCGCCCGGGTGTCCCCGGTGCGATCGATCGAACTGCGAATCTATGAATGCGCCAGCTGCGGCCAGACTGATTACTATGAGGTCAGCCCAGACCCGCACGCATCATGGGGATTGCTGGCCGGAGACCGACTGGCTGGGATCCTTGCAGCGCTCAAAAGGAATGATGGCGCTCCCTAGCGGAATCGAACCGCTCTCTCCACCGTGAAAGGGTGGCGTCCTGACCGATAGACGAAGGGAGCGAAGCCGCCGGACTGGCGCGATCCTTCAAGGATCGCAAGCAGGCGGAAACGCACGGTCTAACCCGAAACGGCTGTTTCAGCAGGCGCCGGAACGGGCCCGCGGCGAAGCAGCGGGCGAACGTATAGTGGCGTTTTTCCGGAGGGGCAAGCGCTCTCCGCAGCGATCTGCCGATACCCCGACTTTTCGCTAAATCTTGCAACGATTTTTCAACAGCCCGGGACCTAGAGCAGAGACGGTCCTGAGCGATCGGGGCCCGCGAACGCTCACTTTCTGCTTCGCTCCGGCCGCGGCGTTGTACCCTCCGGCGAGCGATCCAAGCAGGCCGAGGACGACATCATGGCCAAGGACAAGACCAAGCGCGAGGCGCGCAAATCGGTACGCCAGAGCGGCTGGATCACGCTCGACGGCGGCTTTGCCGCGCGGCCGTGCGAGGTGCTCGATCTGTCGAGTTCAGGGGCCAAGCTGGTGCTCGGCGAAGCGGAGTCGCTCGGCTCACGGCTGCGGCTCGGCTTTTCGCGCGACGCGCGTCAGGGTCGGCAGTGCGAAGTGGTGTGGCGACGCGGCACGACGCTCGGCGTCAAGTTCGTCAATTGAGGCCACGTTGATGCGCTGAAGTGCCGACACAAAACGGGCTCCAATGTTCGCGGAGCCCGTTGTGACCGGCAAAAAAGCGTGGCGAGCGATGTCAGCTCAGTGGCCGAAGAACAGCCACAACAGAATGATAATCGGGATCGGAACGCCGATCAGCCAAAGTAACAGTCCTCGCGCCATTGATGTCCTCCGTTGGTTGTTCGACCAACGCGAGGTCCTGCGCGTCGTTCCGCATCACCAAGCGGATGCGGGCGATCTCTGCTGGACGGGACCGCCAGCGCCTTACCAATGGCCGGTGTTCGGCATCGAGGCCCACGGCTCCTGCGGCGGCAGCGCGTCGCCCTTTTGCAGCAGCTCGACCGACTGCAGATCCGGCGAGCGTACGAACGCCATCTGCCCGTCGCGCGGCGGGCGGTTGATGGTGATGCCGAGCTCCATCAGCTTTGCGCAGGTCGCGTAGATGTCGTCGACTTCGAACGCGAGATGGCCGAAGAAGCGGTCCTCGCCATAGGTCTCTTCGTCCCAATTGTGGGTCAGTTCGATCGTCGGAGCCGGGCGGCCCTTCGACTGCTTCACCAGGTCCTCGTCTTCCGGCGCGCACAGGAACAGCAGCGTGAACTTGCCCTTATCGTTGTCGATGCGGCGGACCTCCTTGAGGCCGAGCGCGCCGACGAAGAATTTCAGGGCGGTGTCGAGATTGCGGACGCGGAGCATGGTGTGCAGGTAACGCATGTGCGGGTGGTCTCCTTGAGAAAGGTGCCGGGGATTCTGCGACGGAATGGCCGCCATGAAAAGCGCAGGCGGCGCGCTCGCGGCGCCGGCCATGATGTCCGGACCGGACGTCAAAACGATGAAGGTCCGGAGCCGAGGCTCCGGACCTTATGCGCGCTCGGGGAGGTGTGGCGAACGAGAGGCGAGGGCACTGAACATCGTGACTTCGCATCCGATCGCGGGCGGACGACCGACGAAAAAGAGCCCCGCCTTGGAGGTCGCGCGGGGCTCTTTCAGAGGAGGTCATCCGTTGAGACGGGTTCAACTATCCGACCACGGCAGCCCTCTTGCAATTCAAAAAAATGTGGCTTCGAATCTGAGCACGGGAACCGGCAACTTCTCCGCGGCGGATGCGTCGATGTCGGCGCAGCCTCGTCGCCCCGGTTCGCTCGCGGCGCGCGGACGCTCGCGCGACGACAGGGTAAGTTTGAAATGATCCAACCATGATCGCACCCAGCCTTTCCAGCGGGGTCGAACAGCTCGGCGACATGATCGCGCACGCTTCGTCGATCGTGCCATTCACCGGCGCCGGCATTTCGACCGAGTCCGGCATTCCTGATTTCCGATCGCCGGGCGGCTTATGGAGCCGCAATCAGCCGATTCCGTTCGACGAGTTCGTGGCACGCCAGGATGCGCGCGACGAAGCCTGGCGGCGACGCTTCGCGATGGAGCAGACCTTTGCGAAGGCGCGGCCGACCCGCGGTCATCGCGCGCTCGCATCGCTGTACAAAGCCGGCAAGGTGCCGGCGATCATCACGCAGAACATCGACAATCTGCATCAAATGTCCGGCTTCGCCGAACACGACGTCGTCGAGCTCCACGGCAACACCACCTACGCGCGCTGCATCGGCTGCGGCAAACGGCATGAGCTGGAGTGGGTGCGCGAATGGTTTTTCCGCACCGGGCACGCGCCACATTGCACCGCGTGCGACGAGCCGGTGAAGACCGCGACGGTATCGTTCGGTCAGTCGATGCCGCCGGAGGCGATGCGCCGCGCGACCGATCTGGCGCAGCATTGCGATCTGTTCATTGCGATCGGTTCGTCGCTTGTGGTGTGGCCCGCAGCGGGCTTTCCGATGCTGGCCAAAGAGTGCGGCGCCAAGCTCGTGATCATCAACAGAGAGCCGACTGAACAAGATGAAATGGCCGATCTAGTGATCCGTCACGACATCGGAGAAACGCTTGGACCGTTCGTCGGTAACTGAAACCTCGTAAGATTCGCAGGCTTTCAAGGCTGTTTATAGTTGTCGCGTAACGATTTTTTTGTCTTTGCCGTTTGGACCACGGTGTTATCTTCGAATCAACAGATTCGCGGCGGCGCAATCCTGAGTAGTTTGAGGGAATGCTCGGCGAATCATCCTCGTCGCGGATGCGACGAATTTGTTGATGACGTGCGGGGTCCGGGGTCATGGGGTCGGACGGATTTGAGTCCAAAAGGCCGGGCGTTTTGCCCGTAGCCAGCGCTGCGAAGCCGAGAGCAGCGGAGTTTCCGGTAGGCGATTTCTCGCCGCGGGACTTCGGAGCCGGCGCACATGGCGACCTTTCAGTTCCCCGCGATCTGAATCCGCGCGATGCCTTTACGGGTCTCGGCGAAGCCGCGAACCTCGTCGAGATCAGCGGCGTCATCAAGTGGTTCGACGCTTCGAAGGGCTACGGCTTCGTGGTTCCTGACAATGGCTGGCCCGACGTTCTGCTGCATGTCACCGTGCTGCGCCGCGACGGCTACCAGACCGCCTATGAGGGCGCCCGCATCGTCGTCGAATGCGTGCAGCGCGCCAAAGGCTACCAGGCATTCCGCATCGTCTCGATGGACGAGTCGACCGCGATCCATCCGGCCCAGATGCTGCCGGCGCGCACCCATGTCAGCGTGACGCCGACCAGTGGGCTCGAGCGCGCGCAGGTCAAATGGTTCAACCGGCTGCGCGGGTTCGGCTTCCTGACCTGCGGCGAGGGCACGCCGGACATCTTCGTGCACATGGAAACGCTGCGCCGCTATGGCATGACCGAGCTGCGGCCGGGCCAGTATGTGCTGGTGCGGTTCGGGCCGGGCTCCAAGGGCATGATGGCGGCCGAGATCCAGCCGGAGAACGGCGCACCCGGGCTGTCCTCGCACTGAACGGCAGCCGGACCGCAAAGGGCGCGCACACGCGCCGTTCTTGATCGCGCCATCCTTGATCGCCAATTTGTGAATCGGCTGACGCCCGCCGCGCATGCTGTTTGCGCGGCGGAAATGCGTTCAGCATGATCCCGGCGGCGATGCGCGGCCGTGGCGCCCCGCGAAACACAGGTTCGATTCCATGCAGGCTTCTGAAATGTTCAAATTCCGCCGGCTGCGGTGGCTGGGTGCGCTCGCGATGGCGGGGATGCTGTGCGGCCTTCTGGTGCAGGGTGCGGTCGCGGCGCAGATGCAGACGCTCGAGATCGTCGGTAAAACCGGCGTGCACGTCTTCACTGTCGAGATCGCCACCACCGATCAGGAGCGGGAAGTCGGCCTGATGTACCGCAAGAGCCTGCCGGACGGGCAGGGCATGCTGTTCGACTTCCGCCCCGAGCAGCAGGTCTCGATGTGGATGAAGAACACCTACATCCCGCTCGACATGATCTTCATCCGCGGCGACGGCACCATCCTGCGGATCGCTGAGAACACAGAGCCGCTGTCGACCCGGATCATCGCTTCGGGTGGGCCGGTCGCGGGTGTGCTCGAGGTCTCGGGCGGCACCGCCAAGAAGCTCGGCATCGCCGCCGGCGACCGGGTGGCGCATCCGTTGTTCAAGTCGCGCTGAGGCCGGCTTGCTGGGCTGACGTGAACCGTGTATCGACGGCCGTCGGCCCAGAGATCCGGGTCATGGATCGGGTCATGGATCGGGGTATAGCGCAGCCTGGTAGCGCGGCAGTTTTGGGTACTGCAGGTCGTTGGTTCGAATCCAGCTGCCCCGACCACCCGTCTTGCTTCATTTCACGATGGCTTCGCCGCGGCCTCCCAGGGCACGCGGCCGGTGCCGATTGTGCCGTAAGACCTGAGGCTGCTGCGGAGCTTGGCCGATGAAGATCGCGCTGGCGATCGTGTCGCTGTTCCCGAGCGGTGGGCTGCAGCGGGACTGCATGGGCATCGCCCGGCGGCTGATGGCGCGCGGCCACGACGTCACCATCCTGGCCTCGCGGCGGCAGGGCGAGTTGCCGACCGACCTGAACATCGAGCTGTTGCCGGTCAGCGCCTGGAGCAACCACGGCCGCGACCAGCGCTTTGCCGAGGCGGCGGCGCAGCGCAAACCGGACTTCGACCGGTTCGCGGGCTTCGGCAAGCTGACCGACCTCGACGTGCTGTACTGCGCCGACGGCTGTGACAAAGCGCGCCCGGCGCGGTGGTCCGATCGCTTCACCGCGCGTCGCCGGATCAAGCTTGGGCTGGAGGCGGCGAGTTTCGCACCCGGACGGCCGACGCAGTGTCTGTTGCTGAGCCAGAACCAGCTCGACAGTTTCCAAACCGCCTGGGGCACCGAGCCGGAGCGGCTGGCGTTGATGCCGCCGACGATTGATCCCGGCCGGCGCCATCCGGAGTTTCGCACCGACGGCACCCGCGAGTGCATCCGCGGCGAGCTCGGTGTCGTCGGCGATCCCGTCGTCTGGCTCGCGGTGGCGGCGCATCCGCTGACCAAGGGGCTCGACCGCGCGGTGGCGGCGCTTGCGGCGTTCCCGGAGGCGCGGCTGGTGGTGGCCGGGGTTGCCGACGACAGCAAGCAGGGGCGGCTGATGCGCCGGCTCGCCGGCGACGCCAAGGTGTCGCACCGGATCAGCTTGCTCGGCATGCGCCGCGACATTCCCGAATTGATGGCGGGAGCGGATGTTTTGATCCATCCGGCGCGGGTCGACACCACCGGCACCGCGATCCTGGAAGCGGTGGTCAACGGCCTGCCGGTGATCACCACCGCAGTGTGCGGCTATGCCCGGCACGTTGCAGCCGCCGATGCCGGCGTGGTGCTGCCGGAGCCGTTCGGTCCTGGCAACCTGAATGAGGCGCTGCGTCAGGCGACGGCGCCGGGGCGCCGCGTGTCATGGAGCGAGAACGGCGCCCGCTACGGCGCCAGTCACGATCTCTATTCCGGGCTCGACCGCGCCGCCGCGATCATCGCCGGCGAGACGGCCGACACGCCGCCGTCTTGAAGCTGCGACCGCGCAGGCTGCGGCTCAGCAGCCGAGGCCGTGGCCGGAG
>NZ_JAZDRK010000027.1:0-51957 GCF_047501505.1 Rhodopseudomonas sp. G2_2311 | reverse complement strand
TCCCCGAGCACTGTGCCCGCGTCACCCTCACCCCAGCCCTCTCCCGCAAGCGGGAGAGGGAGCGGTCTGTGCTCGCAGCTAAGCATGGTCCCGATAATCCTCACGCCCCCACCGCCTTCAGCCGCTGCGCGGCGCCGCGGTGGTGGGCGTGGGTGATGGCGATCGCCAGCGCATCGGCGGCGTCGGCACTTTTCGGATCGGCTTTGGGCAGCAGGATCTTCAGCATCATCTGGATCTGGGTCTTATCGGCATGGCCGGCGCCGACCACCGTCTTCTTCACGAGATTGGGCGCGTATTCGGCGACCAGGAGGCCGCGCATCGCCGGCACCAGCATCGCGACACCGCGCGCCTGGCCGAGCTTCAGGGTCGCGGCGCCGTCCTTGTTGACGAACGTCTGCTCGACCGCCGCCTCAGCCGGCGCATGCTCAGCCAGCACTTTCGTCAGCCCGTCATGGATCGCCAGCAGCCGTTCGGCCAGCGGCAACGTATCACGCGGCTCCACCGTGCCGCACGCGACATAGACCAGCCGATTGCCCTCGCTCTCGACCACGCCCCAGCCGGTGCGGCGAAGGCCGGGGTCGATGCCAAGGATGCGGATCGGGCTACGAATCGACGCTGGGGTCATGAGCATGTGATAGCGCCGAAAAGCTTAAGAACAAAATAGCAACGGCGCGCTGCGCGGAGCCTTCCCCAGCGCCGCAACGAGAGTTCCGGCAAACGCGACGCCCCTCGTGCAAACCCGAGGTGAGCAGATTGTGTTTTACAACTTAAAGTTGTGATGATTGCATAGCGCTATCGGAGATAGTCGATAGGAGATCATCATGAGCCGAGTTATCACTCACGGTCAGGTCAAACGGGTTTCGGAAACTGACGCCTACGCAGTGCCGGTGGAGAGCCTGACTTTTCCCACCCTCCAGCCAATCGGCCCTTTGCCGCCGGCTGGAACAACGGGCGTGCTCATCACCCAACGCGTGCCGAACACGCCTTACACGCCGGCTCCGCCGCCGCCGCCACCGGTGCCGGCGAACCAGACCATCATCTACGAGGACGGAAACAACAACAACACCATCTACATGCGAGTGGTGTCGGTGGTCGGGCCTGCGAAGTACAACATCGCGGTGCTTTAAAGCGGCAAGTCATGAATGCGCGGCCGAGCGGCCGCGCAGTCCTGATCAGCCGGCCATCTTCGCCATCAGGGCGTCGGAGACTTCGAAGTTGGCGTAGACGTTCTGAACGTCGTCGTGGTCGTTCAGAGCGTCCATCAGCTTGAACAGCTTCTCGCCGGTCTCGTCATCGACCGCGACCGTGTTCTGCGGCTTCCAGATCACCGCCGCCTTGCGGGCCTCGCCGAACTTGGCTTCGAGCGCCTTGGCGACATCGCGGAAGGTTTCCTGCGAGGCATAGACCTCGTGGCCGGCCTCCGACGACACCACGTCGTCCGCGCCGGCTTCGATAGCCGCATCGAGCATATCGTCGGCCGAGGCCTTGTCGGCGTCGTATTCGACGATGCCGACGCGGTCGAACATGAACGACACCGAGCCGGTTTCGCCGAGGTTGCCGCCCGACTTGGTGAAGAACGAGCGGATGTCCGACGCGGCACGATTGCGGTTGTCGGTCAGCGCTTCGACGATCACCGCGACGCCGCCGGGGCCGTAGCCCTCGTAGCGGATCTCATCGTAGTTCTCGCTGTCGCCGCCGATCGCCTTCTTGATCGCGCGCTCGATGTTGTCCTTCGGCATGTTTTCCGCACGCGCCGCCAGCACCGCGGCCCGCAGCCGCGGGTTCATCGCCGGGTCGGGGGTGCCGAGCTTCGCGGCGACGGTGATTTCGCGGGCGAGCTTGCTGAACAGCTTGGACCGCTGCGCGTCCTGGCGGCCCTTGCGATGCATAATGTTCTTGAATTGCGAATGTCCGGCCATGCGCTCTCTCTCGCGGGTCGATCCGTTGGAATTTCGGGCTGCGGCGCGGCGTTATAAGCGGCGCATCCGCCAAAATCAAAGACTTGCCGCCGCCATCCGGCGCGAAACCCGTAATTCCACTGAAAGAAAATTTAACCGTAACTTCACGGGGTACCGCGAGAGTAGCAGACCATCTTCTAGTTCTGCGGGAGGAACCATGGCGTTCGGCCTATTTCGCAAGCGGTCGCCGGAGACGGCGGCCCTGAACGTCGTGGCGGGTCCATCTCCGGCGGCACCCGAACCGACCGTCGCGGAGACCGATTCTGCCCGTGAAATCCTCGAATTGCTGGAGCTGGAGCTCGGTTCGCTGATTCGGCAGCTCGAACGTGCCGCCCATTCCGTGACCACCGGCGTGCAGTCGACCACCTCGACGCTGCACACCATCCGCGAGCGGACCGACGCCCTCACCGGCCGGACCAGTGCGGCCCAGGCGACCGCCAGTTCGTTCTCCGAGGCCGCCGATAAGTTCACCCATTCGGCCCACGGCATCGGCGCCCAGGTCCGCCAGGCGTCGCAGCTCGCCGACGACGCCAGCGCGGCCGCCAATGAGGCCACGGCCAATGTCGAGCGGCTGCGCGATTCGTCAGCCGCGATCGGCAACGTGGTCAATCTGATCTCCCAGATCGCCCGCCAGACCACGCTGCTGGCATTGAACTCGACAATCGAGGCGGCGCGCGCGGGCGCGGCCGGCCGCGGCTTTGCCGTGGTGGCGACCGAGGTGAAGGCGCTGGCGGTGCAGACCCAGGAGGCGACCGAGGAGATCAAGCGCAAGATCGACGCCTTGCAGCGGGATGCCTCCAGCTCAGCCGATGCCGTCCATCGCATCACGAGCGCGATCGCCGCAATCCGGCCGGTGTTCGATACCGTCAACGGCGCAGTGGCCGAACAGAACGCCACCACCGGCGACATCGCCGGCAATGCCACCTCGGCCTCGACCTTCATCGCCTCGGTCGGCGACAGCGCCGCGGAAATCGACAGCGCCACCCGCGAAGCCGAGCAGCACGGCGACGAGGTCGCACGCGCCGGCCAAAACGTCACCAACTTCGCCGAGAAGCTCCGGGCCAGGACCGCGGTTCTCCTCAAGCTCGGCGACCGCGAAGACGCACGGCGGCGCGAGAAGCTGCCCTGCCACCTGCAGATCGATCTCGACACTCCACGCGGCAGGATCACCGCGCCGGTGTACGAGATCTCAATGGACGGCGTGCTGATCAGCGGCCCTGCCGCGGGCACGCTGACGACCGGCCAACAACTGGCCGCTGAGCTTCAGGACATCGGCGCCTGCCGCGTCCGCATCGCAGAGCACGGCAAGGCCGGCGCGCTGGCGCGGTTCGTCGCCCTCGACGCAGGTCTGCAGCAGCGGATCGAGGATCGGCTGTGGGCGATCCGTGACGAGAACACCGAGTTCGTCACCCGGGCCATCGAGGCCGGGCATGAGCTTTCGAAGATCTTCGAACGCGGCATTGCGTCCGGCGCGCTGACGTTGGAGCAGATGTTCGACGAAAACTACGTCGAGATCGCCGGCACCGATCCGAAGCAATACCGCACGCAATATCTCGATTGGGCCGACCGCGCGTTGCCGCCGTTCCAGGAAAGCTTCCTGGCCAAGGACCCGCGAATGGCGTTCTGCGTGATGATCGACCGCAACGGCTATCTGCCGGTGCACAACAAGCTGTACTCGCAGCCGCAGCGGCCGGGCGACGTCGCCTTCAACACCGCCAATTCACGCAACCGCCGGATCTTCAACGACCCGGCCGGGCTCGCCGCAGGACGCAATACGCGCTCGTTCCTGATCCAAAGCTACGCCCGCGACATGGGCGGCGGCCAGACTGTGATGATGCGCGAGATCGACGTGCCGGTGCGCGTACGTGGCCGGCACTGGGGCGGCTTCCGCACCGCCTACAAGCTGTGAGCGGGTCGGCTGCTAACCAGAAAGCCGGTAGCGGCCGCTGATCACCGGGTCGCCCTCGGTGGCGACAACGCCGCGCATCACCAAATCTTCCAGATGCGCCAGCACCGAGTAACCGGCGGCGCTGACGAGCCGCGGGTCGATGCCGATGTAGATCGCCCGCACCATGCTGGGAATATCGGTCTCGCCCTTGCCGAGGCGATGCAGGATCGAAGCTTCCCGCGCCAGCCGGTGCCGCTTCAGGAACCGCGAGTAGCGCGGGCCCTCGGGAATCTCGGCGCCGTGGCCGGAGAGATAGAGTTGCTCATCGCGGCCGATCAGCCGGTCGAGCGACGCCATGTAGTCCGGCATCGAGCCGTCCGGCGGCGCCACGATGGTAGTCGACCAGCCCATGATGTGATCGCCGACGAACAGCGCATCACCCTCACGCCAGGCGAACGCCATGTGGTTGGCGGTGTGACCAGGCGTCGCCACCGACTCGATTGTCCAGCCGTCGCCTTCGATCATGTCGCCATCTCGGATTTCGACGTCCGGCTTGAAGTTGCGGTCGGCGCCGGACTCGGTCGACACCGTCTCGCTCTCGAAATACGGCCGTGACGCGCGATGCGGCCCTTCGGCATAGACGGTGGCGCCGGTCGCCTGCTTGATCAGCGGCGTGCCGGGCGAATGATCCTTGTGGGTGTGGGTGACCAGGATGTGCGTGACGGTCTCGCCTTTGACGGCGTCCAGCAGCGCATTGGCATGGGCCTCGTCCGCAGGGCCCGGATCGATGATCGCGACCTTGCCGCGACCGACGATGTAGCTGACGGTGCCGGTGAAAGTGAACGGCGACGGATTGTTGCACAACACGCGGCGCAGGCCGGGACGGATTTCCTCGACGATGCCCGGCAGCAATCCGAACTCGCGATTGAACGGAACGTCGTCCTCGGGGCGATTGTCGTCGCTCATGGCGTTTCCAACCAGATTTTGATTGTTGTTTGTTCTTACCAACTCACCCGGATAGTCATCCCCCGCGCATCCGGGGGATCCAGTACTCACCGCCATCGCATATAGCGAACGCCCTGGGATACTGGGTCGCCCGCCTACGCGGGCGATGACGGCAGAGCGGGAAACGGAGGGCGCGGACTTACGCCCCGCCTTACGCGAATGCCTGCAGCCCGGTGATCGCGCGGCCGAGGATCAGCGCGTGCACGTCGTGGGTGCCCTCGTAGGTATTGACCGTCTCGAGGTTCTGGGCGTGGCGCATCACGTGGTACTCGATCTGGATGCCGTTGCCGCCGTGCATGTCGCGGGCCATGCGGGCGATGTCCAGCGCCTTGCCGCAATTGTTGCGCTTGACGATCGAGATCATCTCCGGCGCCATCTTGCCCTCGTCCATCAGCCGGCCGACGCGCAAAGACGCCTGCAGCCCGAGGGTGATCTCGGTCTCCATGTCGGCGAGCTTCTTCTGCACCAGCTGGGTCGCTGCCAGCGGACGGTTGAACTGCTTGCGGTCGAGCGTGTACTGCCGGGCGCGGTGGAAGCAGTCTTCCGCGGCGCCCATCGCGCCCCAGGAGATGCCGTAGCGGGCGCGGTTGAGGCAGCCGAACGGGCCCTTGAGGCCCGACACGTTAGGCAGCAGCGCGTCTTCCGGAACGACCACGCCGTCCATCACGATCTCGCCGGTGATCGAGGCGCGCAAGGAGAGCTTGCCGCCCACCTTCGGAGCCGACAGGCCCTTCATGCCCTTCTCGAGGATAAAGCCGCGGATCTGGTTGTCGTGCGCGGCCGACTTCGCCCACACCACGAACACGTCGGCGATCGGCGCGTTCGAGATCCACATCTTGCTGCCGGTGAGACGATAGCCGTCGGCAACCTTCTCGGCCTTGGTCTTCATGCCGCCGGGATCGGAGCCGGCATCCGGCTCGGTCAGGCCAAAGCAGCCCACCCATTCGCCGGAGGCGAGCTTGGGCAGATACTTCTTGCGCTGGTTCTCATCGCCATAGGCGTAGATCGGATACATCACCAGCGACGACTGCACGCTGTTCATCGAGCGATAGCCGCTGTCGACCCGCTCGATCTCGCGTGCCACCAGGCCGTAGGCGACGTAGCTGGCGTTGGCGCAGCCGTATTCTTCCGGCAGCGTGACGCCGATCAGGCCGAGCGAGCCCATCTCGTTGAAGATCTCACGATCGGTCTTCTCTTCAAGATACGCCTGATTGACGCGGGGCAGAAGTTTGTCCTGAGCATAAGCGCGCGCGGTATCGCGGATCATCCGCTCGTCTTCGGTGAGCTGGTCTTCCAGCAGCAGCGGATCGTCCCACTTGAAGCTCGCCGGAGCCGGCTTGTCCTTGGTTTGCGCGCGCACGCTCATCGATTGTCCTTTCAGACCTTGCCGCATCGGGCGACGTTGATGGGGAGGGTAAGACCTCGGTCAGGTGCCTTCAAGGTGCTCGTTGCCGACGATTTCGATGCCGAAACCGGACAGGCCCTTGTAGTCGATCTGCGACGTGGTGAGATGACGGATCGACGTCACGCCGAGATCACGCAGGATCTGCGCACCAACGCCGATCTCGCGCCATTGCCGATGCCGGTCGGCTTCGGCGGTCTTCTGCTCGTCCAGCGGAGCGACCGGCACACCCGCAGCGCCGTCGCGCAGATAGATCAGCACACCGGACCCGTTCGCCTTGAAATGGTCGAGCACGGCCTGCATCCGCCGAGCCCCAGTGAAAAGCTCCTTGACGATGTTCGGCTTGTGGAACCGGGTCAGCACATTCTTGCCGTCGCCGATCCCATTGTAGACGCATGCGACATGGGCGATCTCGTCGAACGGCGAGCGGTAAGCATACCCCTGCATCGGACCGATCGGACTGTCGATCGGAAACGTCGCGACGCGCTCGATCAGCTTCTCGCGCGCCTGACGGTACGAAATCAGATCCGCGATCGTAACCAGCTTGAGATTGTGCTTCTTGGCAAATTCGACGACCTGCGCACCCTTGGTGACGGTGCCGTCGTCGTTCATCAGTTCGCTGATGACGCCGACCGGCGGCAGCCCGGCGAGCTTGCAGAGGTCAACCGCGGCCTCGGTGTGGCCGGAACGGAGAAGCACGCCGCCCTCGCGCGCGATCAGCGGGAAGATGTGGCCGGGCCGAGCGAAGTCGTTGGCGCCGGCGTTCGGATTGGCCAGCGCGCGGCAGCACGAGGCGCGTTCATCCGCCGAGATGCCGGTGCCGTTGTCCGGCTTGTAGTCGATCGAGACCGTGAACGCGGTGGTGTGGTTGCTGTCGTTGTGCGCCACCATCGGGTCGAGCCGCAGCCGCCGCGCATCGTCCATGGTGATCGGCGCGCAGACGATGCCCGAGGTGTGGCGGATGATGAACGCCATCTTCTCCGCGGTGCACAGCGAGGCGGCGACCACCAGATCGCCTTCTCCCTCACGATCGTCGTCATCGGTGACGACGACGATTTCGCCGGCGGCAAAGGCTTGCAGAACTTCTTGAATGGGGTGCGCCATGGTCGGATCTCTGAGACAGGACCCGACCATATGACGCAGCGCGGGCGGCGACGCAAGGCGCGCGACGGAGCGGCCGCCTTGCGTGAAATTCCCTACCGCAGAGCGGAATTGAAGGGCCGCGCGCGGTTGGCGGTTACTCCGCAGGCGAAGCCGCTGCGGCCTTCTTCTTGACGAACTGATCGTAAGCCTCGACCGCCTGGGCGGCATACATCACGCTCGGGCCGGCGCCCATGTAGATCGCCATGCCCATCGTCTCCATCACCTCGTCGCGGGTCGCGCCGTGCTTCACCGCAGCTTCAGCGTGAAAGCCGATGCAGCCGTCACACCGCGTCGCCACGGAGATCGCCAGAGCGATCAGCTCCTTGGTCTTGGTATCGAGCGCATTGGCCTTGAGCGCGGCCTGGGCGATCGCCGAGAAGCCCTTCATGACGTCCGGCGCGCCGGTGCGGACTTCGCGGAGCGCCACCGACAACTCGCCGGTCAGATCGATCCAGTTCTTGTGCATGGTTTCACCTATTCAACAAAGGCAACTCCCGGGAGCGGGCTGCGCCGCCCCGAGAGCCACACTTGGGTAGTGACGTCAAGACTTGGTCGAGCAGGTCTTAATGCCGAGCAGCGTGTAGGCCGGGCAGAAGCCGATTCCCGCGGTCAGCAGCGGGACGACGCCGATCCAGGCCCAGATCGGACCGCCGGTCAGCGCCCAGTAGATCAGGCCGGCGCCGACGATGGCGCGCAGCAGGCGGTCGATCATTCCCATGTTCACAGTCATCTTCGTTTCCCCTCGCTCGGTTGAGTGACACGCTCGTTCTAGGGCGGGCCACCATCACGGTCTGTGACCAAGTCACCGGCGACAAAGGATCGGTCGAAAATCTGCGAATAGAGGTTCAGCGGGCGGCCTGCGCGGCGGCCCGCAGCGGAGCGGCATTGCGAAGTTCGACACGTCCGCGTCCGAGGCTGACCCAGCCGCGGCGCTCGAACGTCTTCAAGTGACGGCTGACGACTTCGCGCGCCGAGCCGATCTCGGCGGCCAGTTGGGCGTGGGTGATCGACAGTTCGCGGCCGTCCGCCGCAAGCGCCAGCAGGCGTGAGGCCAGCCGCGTCTCGATCGAGGCGAACGCCACGTTCTGGATCACCGCCATCAGATCCGCCATCCGTGCCGCCTGGGCATTGAACACGAAACTGCGGAATTGCGCCGAGCGGCCCATCAGGTCGTGGAAGGTCGCGGCGGGCAGGCCGACCGCCTCGACCGGGCTTTCGGTCACCGCGAATGCGCTGTAGCTGTCCGAGGCGAGCAAAGCCAAGGTGGTGAGAATGCAGATGCTCCCAGGCCCGAGCCGGTACAGGACGATCTCGTTGCCGGCCGGATCGAGCTGAAACACGCGGACCGTGCCGCGGCACACCAGGATGAACATGCCGCAGGGCTGGTCCGGCGCGAACACCGAAGCGCCGGCAGGCAGGCTCATAGTCATGGCTGCCTGCGCAAGCGAGGTTCGTTCCGTCTCCGGCAGTTCCCCCAGGGCCGGGAAACCGCGCAACCAATCCAATGCAGGCAAGCTCATCGCGACCAACCAGGTTCACGCTCGACCTGCCGAAGATAGGGGCCAGGACCGAAGCGCCCGGTTGATCTTAATCAACCAGGCACTGTGGCGACCAGCCGCGGCCAGATGCGCGGAAGATGCTCGCGGACGTGTGAAGGCGAATAGACCCGCTTAAGGATTGTCCGTCGCGGTCGAGGGGCCGGAGATCACGTCGCCGCCGCGATGACGCCAATAGCGGGCCCGCAGGCGGGGAGCGATCCACCAGGCGATCGGCGCAGCCAGAATGAAGCTCGCGATAACTGCCATCGGCACCCAATCCATGGCGTTCCGCGCCAAAGCCGGAACCGTCATGATCGACACCATGCCGATGCCGAACAGCACGGCGTTGGTCATCATGTACACGAGCGCAGCGATGCGAAATCGGTTGGACATTTGAACCTCCTGTTGCGGGTTCAATGTCAATGATGCGAGACTTGTTCCGAAGGGAACACGACGTCCGCTTTCGGCGAATTGCCGCGGTGTAGACGGCTACAAACCGTTCGCATCACTTGGCTCGTCAGTGATGCCGTACCGAACCGCCCTCGCACGCCTTCGATCGCGCGACGGTGCAATGTTGCTGTTGGTTGATTTTCGAGTGCTCGATATTGTCGACTAGATCCTCAGGACCTCAACGCGATGTCTTGTTTCCGGAGAATGCTGCTGATTGGTGCCGCTGTGCTGCTCGCCGTTCCGGTCCAGGCGCAGCTGTCGCCTAACCCGCGGGCAGTCAATGATTGCACGCTGCTGACCGACCCCACTGCGCTGCGCCGCTGCATCGAGAAGCAGCAGGGTGTGACGACGTTTTCAGAGACGCCGCCGCCGCGGAGCGACGTTTCGCCATTGCTGAAACGCGAGCGCGACTATTACCGCAACAGGGCCAAGAAGCCGAAGCGCAAGCGGCACCGCCTGCCGTGATCCGCATCGGCGGCGTTGCAGGACATCCTCAGCGGGAAGCTTCAATACGCCGTCTGCAGAATGCAGCTGCGTCCGCCGGCAGCGACCGAAGCACACAGCTCCGCCTCGGCGGTCGGTTTCTTTGCGCCCTTGCGACCGGCCTCGGCGCGCGACGTTGCGCGCGAGACCACCGGCGATATCGCCGCGGCAGTCGCGCGGGGTGACGCGGCTGTTGCGGACGACGTGATCGGCGGCTTGGCGGGCACGGCTGCCGTGATAGCCGTCGCGTCGGCCCGGTTGGCGGCCCAATCCTCGGCACTGAAGCCAGTGATACGCAGCACGTAATCCCGGGTCTCGGCAGGCAGGTCGGAGCTGCCGCGCAGCCAGGCCGATACCCGGCCCGCGCCGGCATTATAGGCGGCGGCGGCGAGGCCGAGATTGCCGAACTGGCGGCGCAGGTCGGCGAGGTAGCGCGCGGCGGCCGGAATCGCCTTGAACGGGTCGAATGGATCGTCGAGCCCGCGCGCGGCGGCGGTGCCGGGCATGAATTGGGCGATGCCCATGGCGCCGGCGCGACTCACCGCGAGCGTGAACATGGTGCTTTCCTGATTGAGCAGCCGAGTCAGGAACGCCGGGGGCAGACCGTTGTCCTGCGCCGCCTGCGCGATCACGTGCGCCCATGGCGCCATCGGTGCGGCCGGTGCATCAAATGACGAGTCACCGGCGCGCGCAGTCACCATTAAGCCGCCGGCATCGGCGACGCGCTGCTGCGCCATCGCACCGCCGCAACTCGCACCGACCGCGACAAGGGCAAGCGCCACTGTCCACAACCAGGCGAGAGCGGCCCGCGCTGCCATGGTCAGCTCCGCGGCGCCCATTCCGGCGAATGATCGATCTTCTCCGCCTCGATACGCTCCTCCTTGGTGAGATACGGCTTCATGAACGCCGGCTGCGGCTTGTCGCGGTCGAGATAGTCGCGGATCAACTTGGCTTCCATCACCGGATCGGCGAACCGCCACAGCTTATCGCGCGCGCCCTCCATGATGGTGGAATACACCGCGAGGTCGATCGCCTGCCGCACCGCAAGCTGGGTCGGCTCGGTGCGGGTGATGCCGGCTTCGATCTGCAGCAGCTTGTCGAGCGCGACGTATTTGTACGTGTTGCCCTGCAACGACACCGAGTACACCGTCTTCGTGGTGGTGACGCTGGTCAGCACCTCGCCGGTCTGCACCGAGGCGACCCGCAGGGCGACAGTTACCATGTCGCGGCGAAACTTGGTGTCGGCGCCGATGCCGAGATAGTTGGCGCCGATGCCGCCGGTCATGTAGTTGGCATCGAACGCGACGATGCCACCCTCGATCAGAAGTCCGGCGAAGCGCATCGGCGGCAGCGGCTTGGCGCGGTCGCGGTCGAATTCCTGGCGGGTGGCGCGGACAAGCTGCCGCTCCTGCAGCAGATCATTGAGGCCGTTACGCTCCACGACGCGGAACCAGGCGCCACCACCGGCGCGCTTCAGCGCATCGATTGCTAGCCCGGCGCCACCCTGGGTGACGGCGCGCGAGAACACCGCCACGTTGTCGTTCGGCTCGTTCTTGCCGGTGAGATCAGGGAACTGATAGATCGCGATGTCGATCTTCTGCTTTGGCGGCGGCAACGTCTCGAGATTGACACCCGTCGGCGACGGCGGCGTCACCACCGGAGGCTCCTCGAAGAACGCGTCGCGATGGCCGGGGCGCGTGCAGCCGGCGAGCAGAGCGGCCACTGCGGCGAGGCCAATGATCGATCTGAAATAACGTGTCACGCGAAATATCCTCAAACAACCTCCGGCCAACGCCGGCAGGTGAACACAGGGTCAATGCGTCACGGTCGGCAGACTGATCTGGGTGACGGTCGAGCCGTCGTTGATCGTGATGTTGGTCTGACCGTCGACCTTGGCGAAGCTGATCGTTGTCCCCTGGAACGTGAAGGTGCCGCTCTGCTGCGCGTTGGTGCCGAAGATCGCCTGGGTGACCTGGTTGGCGAGCGAGGCGTAGAGCTGGCTCTGCAGCTGCTGGGCAAAGATCTGCGCCTGCGTCAGCTGCTGCGGCCCGCTGGTGGGCGCCGCGCGGTTGAAGTGATTGCCCGCGGTCGCCTGCTGCATCTGCCACGATCCGTTCAGCGGGCTGCCGCCGAACGCCGGATTGGTCGGCGTGTAAACCAGGCTGCCCGCATCCGCCCCGGCGGCACTGGCGCACAAGGCGAAGGCAGCGAGAATGCCGGCGTATTTCATCGATGACCTCCCATTTGTACGATGACGGCTCCGCCATTGTTGCCGACCTGGCTGAGGCCGTAGCTGAGATTGCTGCCGATCTGGGTGCTGCTGTAGGCGTTGCGATTGCCGGTGACGTCGATCCTGGCGCTGTTGTTGTCGCCGATCTGACTGTTGTGCAGCACGTTCTGATTGCCGTTGACGGTGAAACTGGAGTCATTGCCGGAGCCGAGCTGCGACTGCAGCGTCACGTTCAACGAGCCGCGCACGTCGGACGTCACGGAGTTCGCATTGCCGCTCTGGCTGACGATCGCCGTATTGTGGCTGCCGCTCGGCAGCGCGCCGTCGGCGACCGCCCCCTGCTGCGCCCGGTTCACAAGATAGCCGGAAAAATCGGTGTAGAGATCGGCCGACTGCGCCGATGCCACACCGGCAAACGCCACGCCTCCGAGCATCGCCGCGGCTACCCGAGGCATGGCTGCTCGTATGGCTCGAGTCGATGCGGTCATTTGACTGTCTCCGGATCGAGGTCGCATTGAATGGTGATGTTGCCGAACGACACATCCAGCTTTGCGGCGTATCGATTGGCGGTGCTGTAATCGAGCACGACGTTACCGACGGTCACGCGCTGTTCGGCGACGGCGCTGAAGGCGCCGGCTTGTTTGATCCGCGAGGTCCCGGCTGCGCCGGTCTTGTCGACGGCCAGCGTGTAGCTTCCGGCACCGTCGCGCGCCGCAGTGATGACGCCGCGCAACGTGACATGTCCGCCGCTGACCGCAGCCTCGACCTCACACTGAACAACCGGCGGGACTTGATCCACAGCCATGTGACTCTCCGCGACGCGCCTACGGTCGTTTCAGTGCTGGGTCACCTTGATGACGTTGTGCACGCCGGTCTGGTTGGTGGCGGAGTGGTTGCCGTTGCCGGTCTGCGTCAGCGTCAGGCCGTTCAAGCTACCGACCTGTGCGTACTGCGCCGTATTGCCATTGCCGGCCTGTTCGGCGGTGACGGTATTGAGCAGGCCGCCCGACTGCGACCCGTTGATGCTGTTGCCGTTGCCGTTCTGGCTCAGATAAGCGTCGTCGCCACCGCCTGACTGGCTGCTGACAATGGTGTTTCCATACGAAGTCGATGTCTGCGAATAGCGGAGATATTCGCGGGCCCCGCTTTGGGTCGACGTCACACTGTTGCCGATGCCCTTCTGCGTCCCGGTCAACTCGTTAACACTGCCCGATTGAATGTTGAGGGCGACGTTGAACGAGCCGGTCTGCGTGCCGTTGGCCGAGTTGCCGGTCCCCGACTGGAAGTTGCTGTAGCTGTTGTTATCGCCGATCTGCTTGATCGGCGTATCCGGCCCGAGCAGCGTGCGCTGTCCGGCGGCATTACCGTTGTCGGTCTGCGACGAATAGAAGACGTTGCCGGAGCCGGACTGGTTGACGCCAGCGTTGAGCAGCGAGCCGTTCTGTCCAATCGTCACGTGATTGCCGTCGCCGCCGCCCTGCGCCACCGCCGCATAGGTCCAGCCCGACGTCGTGGTCTGGTTGACATCGATCGTACTGTTGTTGCCGGCGTTCGACTTGTACGGCTTCGGGTTGCGGAGCGTCGTGTCGGGCAGACTGGTGTCCTGGCGGACATAGACCATGCCGTTGTTGCCGCTCTGCGATACGTTGGTGCGGTTGCCGGCGCCGCCTTGGGCGATGTCGAACACGTTGTTCTTGCCGTTCTGCTGCAACGTGACCGCGCTGCCGTTGGCCGTGCCGTCCTGGCGAATGCCGTCGGTGATCGGGCCGTTGGTCCACGGAAGAAATGCGACGCCGTTCTTGGTGCCGGTCTGCTGCAGGTCGACGCTCGAGTTCTTGCCCGCCTGCGACACCTCCGCCGAATTGGCTTTACCCGACTGGAAGCCAGGCAGGTTCACGGCGAAGCGATTGTGATCGCCGGATTGGGTCACGGTCAGCGAGTTGTGGCCGCTGCCACTGCCGTCGGACTGACTGAACGGATTCGCCGCGGTGCCGACCTGATTGAAGCCGGAATGCGACTGGGTGATCGTCGCGTCCTGCGAGGTACCGGACTGATCGAGATAGACGACGTTGGAATCGGCCGAGGCCGATACGGCCTGCAGCGCCAGCGCGCTGACGGAAATCAGGAAGATCGAACGTGTCACGGCAATGCCCCCAAATCAAAATTCACCGAATACTGTGCGACTTCGAGCGACCGGAAATGCCCCACCGCACTCCCGTCCGGACTGGAGCAAGGCGCGCACGCCTTGCCCCGAAATCCAAACCAAGTAGCAACCGTCACTTCTGAGTGATGGTCGCCGTACTGCCGGAACCGGTCTGGTTAGTGTAAGATTGGTTGCCGGATCCGGTCTGGACCAGCGCCAGCGTGAGGTGGCTGCCACTCTGGTAATAATTGGCGTAATTACTATTTCCCCACGCTACGCCGCTCACCCCCTGATCGATTTTAACATCGTTGTTATCTCCAGCCTGAATGCCATAGACGCCATTCCCGGAAACATTCGCCAATTGAGAAATCTTGACCGACTGATTACTGCCGCTCTGATAATTATAGATGTAATTCGACGAACCATACTGAGTCAGCACAGCCTTAACGTCGGAGCCAGTTTGATTGTTCAGAATATAGTTATTCGCACCGGTACTCGACGAAGTCAGTGACTGACTTGCCGTCCCGACATTTCCCGACTGGTAACTCTCGATGCCATTCGACGAGCCGGCCTGCGTGATGTCAGCGACGGCATAGTTTCCGCTCTGCTGCGACACGATCCAATTGGACTGGCTGCCAAAGCCGGCGCTGCCATCGACCGCCTGTTTGATCGTGACGCTATTGGATGCATTCGATTGCGAGGCGCTGATGCTATTCCCCTTACCGCCCTGGGTAATGTCAAACAGGTTGTTGCTCCCGTTTTGGCTGAGCGTCACACCGCTCTGGTCCGACGTCGAGTTCTGGACGATGGTATCCTTGGTCACCGGCCCACTCGCAGAGCGACCGTTATTCGAACCGTATTGGTACAAGGCGACGCCGCTAGCCTTGCCGTCCTGGGTCAGATGAGCGGTGTTCTCATTGCCGTACTGATAACCGCTGACCGTGTTCGGCCCATTCGTTTGGCTCACCGAGAGGTAGTTATGCACATCCCCCTCATTGATACCCCCTTGAACGAAGTACGACCCACCGCTCCCGATCGCATTTCCCCCACCGTCCTGGTTAATCACCGCTTCCTGGGTGCTGCCAGATTGATTCAAGAACACCGTGTTGTCGCTGGCAAACGCAGCAGCCGAAGACAACGCCAGCACACTGGCCGTTACAAAAAACAGATTACGCTTCATCGACAAATACTCCCCTGTTGAAAGATCAATGCCGTATGTCCAGCGGGCCTTTGCCCGTCTGGAGCCCCGAATTGTTAGGGGGAAGCCAAAGGTTAAACAATGATTAAGTTGTGTCATTATGGGGCAAAACATGCTTTTAGCGATGTACACTTCATGAGTGAACTATACACTTCTAAGTAATTATCTCCTATTTCCCGAAATAGAACAGTTGATATGATCAGCCACACATCGATTAGCTGCTACTAATCAAGTAATAATTATTGAGACCACTAGACGGCAGCAAGATTGGACTCGCACCCTTCGAAGTTTCGGACTAGAAATTAACTAAGCGCCCAACCATGGGTGGTATCAAAATGATCCGTTTGATCTATGCGGCAGTGCTGGCTTCGAGTGTGGTCGGGGCGGCTCATGCACAGTCTTCACAGCCCGCTCCGGCGTCGAAGCCGGGGGCCGTCAACGTTGGTGGTAATCAATCACCATCGAGCCCCGGGCCGGCAGCCGCCGATTCGTCGAAATGCCCGGAAGCGTGCGTGCGCGCCAACAACGAGAAGGCCTCGGCGATCTGCGCCCGCAAGATCGAGGCGCAGGCTCCCGGCGACTTCGAGTGGATCAGCAGGCCGTTCTCCGGCATTTTCCAGCAGGCCGACCCATCCAAACCAGACAACGCAATCGTCAATTATCGCGGGGACTCGATCCGCTTCCTGTCGCCGCAGAAGGAGTGGGTGCGGGTCTCGTATGAATGCGCGTTCGATGCAGAGCGAGGTGCCGTGGTTGGCGTCCGCGTCCGCCCCGGCCGGCTCGACCAACCAATGGCGCTGCAGGCCCCACCGGCGCCGAACGGCCAGCCGCAAAAGACCGGCCCGGTGAAGGCCGGTCCATTGGCCGAGGCGATCCTGAAGGCCGCCAAGCAGCGTGGCGCACAACCGCAAAAGCCGCCGCCCCCGCCCAAGGTCGGCGAACCAAGCCCGATCGACTTCACCCAGATCGATTCCCGCCGCGGCAGCTGGTGAATGCTGCGGCGGCGCAGCAATGCTGCTCGTCCGCGCAAAGCAGCGGCCGCGTCGAGATGCTGAGAAACGAAGAAGGGATCGGGAAAAGCGAGGGGAAATCGCTGGAAATCTTGGTCGGAGTGGCAGGATTCGAACCTGCGACCCCTGCGTCCCGAACGCAGTGCTCTACCGGGCTGAGCCACACTCCGACAAGAGGCCCGGCTTATAGCGTCCGCCTTCCGGCTTCGCAAGCGTTCCAATGGGGATAATGAGAGGATTTTTATCCAACCGCCGCCCTCCGGTCAGGGGCGGCGGTCGCAGGCCTGAAAGCTCAGCCCTGGAGGGGCTTGAAGCCGTAGAGACGATAGGCGTTGTCAGTGAAGACGCGGTCGCGCGCGGCCGCATCGGGCACCCAATCGGCAAGCAGATCGAGCAGTTCGCCGACATTCATCATGTGCTGCCAGGTCGCGACATGCGGCCAGTCGCTGCCCCAGACGCAACGATCCGGTGCCGTCTCGTGCAACAGGCGGGCGAACGGAATGGTGTCGAGATAGGGGAATCCCGCGACCGTATTCCGATTGGCGCCCGACAGTTTGACCCAGGCGCCGTCGCGCACCAGCGACACCAGCGTCTGGAAGCCTGGATCGTCGATCCCGCGCGACACCGGGAAGTGCCCCCAGTGATCGACGATGAACGGCACCGGCAGATCCCCGAGCTGCGGCGCCAGCGGCACCAGATCCTTGGCGTCGATCAGGAACTGCAGATGCCAGCCGAGCTCCTTGGCCATCGCCGCATATTCGCCGACGCGCTCGAACCCGATGCCGCCGCCATACAGGATGTTCAGGCGGAGGCCGACGACGCCGGCGTCCTTCAGCGCCGCCAGCTCCTTGTCCGGCAGCCCGAGCGGGATCACCGCGATGCCCTTCAGCCGATCGCGATGCGCCTGCAGCGTCTCCAGCATCAGCCGATTGTCGGTGCCGTGCACGCTGACCTGCACCAGCACGCCGTAGGTCATGCCGGTGGCATCAAGCATCGCCAGATACGACTCCGGCGTTGCGGCGGGCGGCGTGTAGCTGCGGCCGCCGACGAATGGATAAGCCGGCGGCAACCCGATGACGTGGGCGTGGGTATCGACCGCGCCGGGCGGGACGACGTAACGCGTCGGCCGTCGCGGCGCCGGATCCGGCCCCGGACACGCCGGAGCCGGTTCCTTGGACGTATCAGCCTTACTCATCGGCGCTCAGCACCGTGCCGCGGGTCTCCGGCAGCGCATAGGCGGCGGCGAAGAACAGCACATAGGCGAACACGGCGAACAGGCAGATCGCATTGGCGAGCGTGGTGACCTGCGACAGATAGCCGACCAGGAACGGGAACAGCGCGCCGACGCCGCGGCCGAAATTGTAGCAGAAGCCCTGCCCCGAACCGCGCAGGCTGGTCGGGAACAGTTCGGTCAGGAACGCGCCCATGCCCGAGAAGTAGCCCGAGGCGAAGAAGCCGAGCGGGAAGCCAAGCACCCACAGCATCTCGTTCGACAGCGGAAGCTGGGTATAGGCGAGCACCACCACCATCGCGCCGAGCGAGAACGCCAGGAACAGGCTGCGGCGGCCGAACCGATCAGCGAACCATGCGCCGACCAGATAGCCGACGAACGAGCCGACGATCAGCGTCGCCAGATAGCCGGTCGAGCCGACGATCGAGAGCTTGCGCTCGGTGGTGAGGAAGCGCGGCACCCAGAAGGTGATCGCGTAGTAACCGCCCTGGCAGCCGGTCGCGACCAGCGAGGCCAGGATGGTGGTCTTGAGGATCCGGCCCTGGAAGATCGCCAGGATCGAGCGGCTGCCGCCCGACGCACTGACTTTGGCGCGGGCTTCGACGGCAACCTGCGGCTCCTTCACATAGGCGCGCAGATACAGCACCAGCAGCGCCGGCAGCGCGCCGATCGCGAACATCCAGCGCCACGCCTGGTCGGCCGGCAGCAGCGAGAACAGCGCAGCCTGTGCCAGCACCGCCATGCCCCAGCCGACCGCCCAGCCCGACTGCACCGAGCCGACCGCACGGCCGCGATACTGCGGACGAATCGTCTCGCCGATCAGCACGGCGCCGGCCGCCCATTCGCCGCCGAAGCCGAAGCCGAGCAGCGCGCGCAGGATCAGCAGCTGTTCGAAGTTCTGCGCGAACGCGCACAGCAGCGAGAACAGCGAGAACCAGATAATGGTGAGTTGCAGCGTGCGCACGCGGCCGATCCGGTCCGCGAGATAACCCGCAGCCCAGCCACCGACTGCGGAAGCCAGCAGCGTCACGGTGCCGGCGAGACCGGCCGAACCGGCGTCGACCTTCCACAGCGCGATGATCGTGCCGATCACCAGCGGGTAGATCATGAAGTCCATGCCGTCGAGCGCCCAGCCTGTGGCACAGGCCCAGAACGTGCGCTTCTCGGTAACGGTCATGTCTTTATAGAAGCCGGTCAGGCTGGTGTCCGTGATCGGCGCGACCGTGCTCGAAGATGTCGTCATACGTATCCTCCCTCGCTCGCCTTCACCGGGCGATCGCTCACGGCCGACAGATTTCCCAATCGCGACAACGCGTCTGCCGGAAAATTGTCAGCGTCCCGCGGTGTCCGCGGCTTTCTGTCGAAAAATTACTCGCGCCCGCGCTGCGCCCGGCGATACCGGGCGGGGCTTTCACCGGTGACCTGGCGGAACGCGACACCGAAATGCGACTGCGACGAGAAGCCGACGCCGAGCGCGATCTCGACGATCGGCAGATCCGACGTCTCGAGCAGCCGCCGGGCGGCAGCGACGCGCTGTTCCACCACGAAGCGATGCGGCGTCATGCCGGTGGAACGCTTGAAGCTGCGAATGAAGCAGGACGGGCTCATGCCCGCGACCTCGGCCATCGCAGCCAGCGTGATCGGCGCGCCGAGATCGGCACGGACGAACTCCGTGATACGGTCGCGCACCGGCGCCTCAAGCGGTGCAGATTGGTCCGCCGTCGCGGCGCGCGGCGCCGAATAGCGGTCCGTCAGATGCAGTGCGAGCGTATAGGCCATTTGCTCGGCCAGCAGCGCGTTCGGCCGGTCGCCGCTGTCGCTTGCCTCGACCAGGCGCTTGGCCGACACCTCGAGCAGCGGATCGTCAACGTCCCACGCGGTGTCGCGCAAGCTGATCGGACCGGCGGAGCCAAGCGACGCCCCGACTTCTTTCAGCAGTGGTTCGCCGAGATACAGCAGCAGCAGCTTGCCCCACTGGGTATCCGGAATTGCATCCACCACCACGCGCCGGCCCGGTTGACCGATGCGAAACCGCCCGGACCGCACCGGTGCGTCACGGCGCACCTTGCCGTTTTCCATCAGAACGTGGCGGCGCACGTCGTACAGCGTGATCGCCACGGTCGGCACCGGCAGCTCGCCGAACTCGTAGATATGCGGCCCCGTCACCTCGCTGACGGCCGCGGCAAATCCCGTGGTCGACCACAGATCGATCAAGGCCGATTGCCTTCGGCCGGTGACGCGTTCGGCATGAAGGAGGGGATTGAGCTGCATCAGAAGGGGCGCCTGTTTGAACGAACTATCCTCACTCTATATTGGAGGGGCTTGCAAGCCCCGGGCCCGAAACGCCGCCTAACCTGCGAATTTGACGGGGTTTTTCGCGTGCGGACCGGCCGGATTCGCGGTTTGCGCGAGGCCGTCAGCCACAAAGCGCGGTCGCAGAACTTCCTCGCGCGGTGCATCGCAGCGCGTCGACTTTGCTACTTCGCAACCGCGCGATTTGCGATATGAACCCCAAAATGATGCTCGACCTGATCACCAAGACGCTAGCCGCGACCGATGCGGACGAAGCTGCGCGTGTGCTGCGCGGCGGCGGGCTGGTCGCGTTCCCCACCGAGACGGTGTACGGGCTTGGTGCCGATGCGGCCAATGCTGAAGCGGTGGCGCGGCTCTACGCGGCGAAGGGTCGGCCGTCGTTCAATCCGCTGATCGCCCACGTCGCCAGCCTCGAAGCCGCACGCACGATCGCGCGGTTCGATGCCGCCGCGCTGCGCCTCGCCGAAGCGTTCTGGCCGGGACCGCTGACGCTGGTACTGCCGAAGGCGGTGAATTGCTCCGTGTGCGATCTCGCCACCGCCGGCCTCGACAGCGTCGCACTCCGCGTGCCGTCGCATCCGGTGGCGCAAGCCCTGCTGCGCGCCTTCGGCGGCCCCGTGGTGGCGCCATCCGCCAACAGATCCGGTCACGTGTCGCCGACCACCGCAGCACATGTCGCTTCCGATCTCGACGGCCGGATCGACGTGATCGTCGACGGTGGGCCGGTGATGGTCGGCGTCGAATCGACGATCGTCAGTTGCCTCGGCGCACCTGTCCTGCTCCGTCCCGGCGGCCTGCCGCGCGAAGCGATCGAACGCGTGCTCGGTCACAAGCTGGGCGCACCAGCGCCAACTAACAACGCCGATGATCACGCGCCGCTCGCGCCTGGCATGCTTGCATCGCACTACGCGCCGCGCGCAACGGTGCGGCTGAACGCGACCGAGGTGAAGCCGGGCGAAGCTCTGCTCGCATTCGGCCCTGATGTGCTGCCGGGTGCTGAGACGGCCGTCGCCGTGCACAACCTGTCGCCCCGCGGCGATCTCACAGAAGCTGCCGCACATCTGTTCGGCGCTCTCCGCGCGCTCGATGATCACGGCGCTCGCGGCATCGCGGTGATGCCGATCCCGCACCACGGGCTCGGTGAAGCGATCAACGATCGCCTGCGCCGAGCAGCGGCACCGCGCCCATGACCAACAAACAAATCCATCGCGACGTCGTCGCAAGCGAAACTAACCGATTCAAACGCGTCTAAGACGCGCTTCGCATCGGCTCGCTTCGTTCCTCGCAACGACAGGGAAGAGGAAACACCATGAATATCGTCAGCCCGCTCTCGCCCGCACCTCTCTCGCCCGAACTGATCGCGCGATTCACCGCGATCGTCGGCGACAAGCACGCGCTGACCGATCCTCTCGAGCTCGAAGCCTACATCACCGAGGAGCGCAATCTGTATCGCGGCCACTCGCCGCTGGTGCTGCGCCCGGGGTCGACCGAGGAAGTCGTAGCGATCTGCAAGCTGGCGAACGAAGCGCGCGTCGCGCTGGTGCCGCAGGGCGGCAACACCGGCCTTGTCGGCGGACAGACGCCGCACAATGGCGAGGTGGTGATTTCGCTGAAGCGGATGGACAAGATCCGCGAGGTCGATACCTCGTCGAACACCATGACGGTCGAAGCCGGCGTGATCCTGCAGCGCGCGCAGGAGAAGGCCGCGGAAGTCGACCGGCTGTTTCCGCTGTCGCTCGGCGCCCAGGGAAGCTGCACCATCGGCGGCAATCTCTCGACCAATGCCGGCGGCACTGCGGCGCTGGCCTATGGTCTGGCACGCGACATGGCGCTCGGCGTCGAGGTCGTACTTGCCGACGGCCGGGTGCTGAACCTGCTGTCCAAGCTGAAGAAGGACAACACCGGCTACGATCTGCGCGATCTGTTCATCGGTGCCGAAGGCACGCTCGGCATCATCACTGCGGCGACGCTGAAGCTGTTTCCGAAGCCGCGCGCGGTCGAGACCGCGTTCGTCGGCCTGCAATCGCCGGACGACGCGCTGAAGCTGCTCGGCATCGCGCAAGGAGAGGCGGCCGGCAACCTGACCAGCTTCGAACTGATCGCCGAGACCCCGCTCGATTTCTCCGTGCGCCACGCCAACAACCGCGATCCGCTCGAGGCGCGCTATCCGTGGTACGTGCTGATTGAATTGTCGTCGCCGCGCGACGACGCCCGCGCCGCGCTGGAGTCGATCCTCGAGCGCGGTTTTGAAGACGGCATCGTGGTGGACGCGGCGATCGCCAGCTCGGTGCAGCAGCAGCAGGCGTTCTGGAAGCTGCGCGAGGAGATCTCACCGGCGCAGAAGCCGGAAGGCGGCTCGATCAAGCACGACATCTCGGTGCCAGTCGCCGCGGTGCCGCAGTTTATCGAACAAGCCAACGCCGCCGTGGTCACCCTCATCCCGGGTGCGCGCCCGGTGCCGTTCGGTCATCTTGGCGACGGCAATATTCACTACAACGTCAGCCAACCGGTCGGAGCCGACAAGGCGGAATTCCTGGCGCGCTGGCACGACGTCAACAAGGTGGTGTTCGACGTCGTGCTGCAGCTCGGCGGCTCGATCTCGGCCGAGCACGGCATCGGCGTGATGAAGCGCGACGAACTCCCCGAGGTGAAGGACAAGACCGCGATCGAACTGATGCGATCGATCAAGGCCCTGCTCGACCCGCACGGCATCATGAATCCCGGCAAGGTCGTGTAGCTTCAGTCGGAACGATTCGGGTCAAATGGCCGGCGCGCCGAATGCCGGATGTGAATGATCCAAACCTCCGCGTTCTCGATTGAATAGTGAACGCGGTAGGGATAGCGGCCGACGAGGCAGCTTCGCAGCGCGGGCGCTCTGGCGTTGCGGAGTCCTATATAAGGACGGTCCGAAATCAATCGGACCGTCTCCAAGATGGCCTGTCGGACCCGATCGGCAGCGACAGGACTGCGCACGTCCAAATAGCCGAGGATTTCACGAAGGTCGTCGGTTGCTCGCCGGGTGAACCGGACGGTCAAGGGCGGGGCGGCGTCAGCAGCGCCGCGATTTCGTCGGCAGAAGCGAATTCGCCGCGGCGCGCTTGCGCCAATCCTTCTTCAATCGCGGCCCACTCGTCGTCGTCAGGCTGATAGAACTCGCCCTCGCGCGCTTCCAATGCGAGCAGTAACTGCGCCGCGTCCTCGCGGCGTTCGCGGGGCCAAGTGAGCACGCGATTCAAAATCTCTTTGACCTGCTCGTCTGTCATGCGCCTATCCTAGCATGTTGGATGCTTAGAACAACGAGCCCTGCCCGCTGTCATCCGCCGAGATCTTGGGCCGCACCGCGCGCTTCGGTGGCGACGGCTTCGTCACGGCTGGCGGCGGAGCCTCGACCTCTTCCGCGGTAATCGGCAGGATCAGTTGCGGATTGTCGTTGGCGGTGCGGTTGACCGCGGTCGACACCGGGTGCCAGACGAACTCGCCCTCGCCCGGCGGGCGTAACAGGGCCATCACCTCCCCGGCATCTGTTTCATCGGTCTCCAGCCAGCGCACGAATTGATGCGGCGCGATCGTGACCGGCACGCGGTCGTGCAGACCGGCGAGGCCGCCGCGCGCCGCGGTGGTGATGATCGCCACCGTATCGAGCTCCTCGCCGTTCGGGCCGGTCCAGGTCTCCCACAGCGCCGCAAATCCGATCGGGCCACCGCCGGCCGGATGGATGAAGTACGGCTGCTTGCGCGAGCCGCCGGCCTTCCACTCGTAGTAGCCATCGGCCGGTACCAGGCAGCGCCGGCGCCTGAACGCGTTGCGGAAGGCCGGCTTGTCCTGGACGGTCTCGGCGCGGGCGTTGATCAGCAGCGAAAACGTCCGCGGATCCTTCACCCAGGATGGGATCAGCCCCCAGCGCATCAGCCGGAAGTGCCGGGCGCCCTGGTCGACGATCACCACGGGAATCGGCTGGGTCGGGGCGATGTTGTAGCGTGACGGAAAATTAGGCTGATCGGCGTAGCCAAAGAGCTGTCGGATAGCGGCGGGAGCCGAGGTGATCACGAAGCGTCCGCACATGCTGTCAGGACCCGGTGGCGTGTTCAGTGCTTGTTAACTTCGGTAAACAAAAATGCCGCCGATGGCGTCGAGTGAATCCACAGCTGCGCAAAGTGCGCCCTCCCGTTACGACGAGGCGCGCGCCGCTCAGCTTGCTGCCGCCAATATCAATCCGAAGACCGGGCTGGCCACCGACTACCTGAATCATTTCAACGAAGCCGTGATGCTGCTCGAAATGATTCCGGACATGCCGGAGTGCTCGGAAGACTTCCTGTCCTGGCATCCCCTCTCCTACGCGGAACACTTCAAGGCCTCGAACTTCAAGGCCCGCGATCTCGCAATCGAAGCCTATGACACGGCCGATCCAGGGATTAGATCGGATTTCGACGACATCACCAACAATATGACCGCGATCCTGACTGCGGTCGGCGAAGCGATGCGCCAGGCCTCGCAGGACGCCACCCGAGCCAAGCTCGCCGAGAGCGCGGTCGGCTGGATCAAACCGCTGATCGGCCGCGCCGGCGGCATCATCAACGGACAGGGCTGCGAAGCCGACGTCGACTTCATCATGGCGCATTGACCGCCGTGACCGAAGCCGCACCGGCGCAGCCGCGCCATCCGCAATTGGCCGTCAGCGCCGCGATTTTCCGGGAGAGCCGGCTTCTGCTGGTGCGCCGGGCCAGGATGCCGGGCAAAGGCCTGTATTCACTACCTGGCGGCCGGGTCGAATTCGGCGAGATGCTGGAACAGGCGGTCGTGCGGGAAGTCGCCGAGGAAACCGCGCTGGCAATCGAGATCGTCGGCCTCGCCGGCCGGCGCGAGGTGCTGCCGTCCGTCGCAAGTGCGGCCGGGCATTACGTCATCATGGTGTTCGCCGCGCGCTGGGCAGGCGGAGAGCCGCAGCTCAATGGCGAACTCGACGACGCCCGCTGGATCCGCCCCGGCGAACTGGCCACCTTTTCGACCACCGAGGGGTTGGCCGAGCTGGTCGAAAGCGCCCGTGAGCTGATCGGAACCTGATGGCTCGTTCGGGAACCGGCAACTCCTTGCTGCGGCCGACGAAACGGCCTATCAGGCCGGCCATGCTGAAGCGTTCCCTTGCCGTGCTGATGATCCTCGCCTGCTGCGGGCTCGCCCCGGCGCGCGCCGAGGACGGCGCGGCGCCGTTCGACGCCGAATTGCAGCGGCTGGCCGAGATTCTCGGGACGCTGCACTATCTTCGCGGGATCTGCGGCGGCACCGACGGCGCCAAATGGCGCACCGAGATGCAGGCGTTGATCGACGCAGAGACCCCTTCGGGCGAGCGCCGGACCCGGCTGATCGCCGCTTTCAATCGTGGGTACAACGGGTTCCAGCAGACCTACCGAACCTGTACGCCGGCCGCGAGCGTGGCGATTCGGCGGTATCTGGAGGAAGGTTCGAAGCTCTCGCGCGACCTGACCGCTCGATACGCGAACTGACCGCTCTATGGCTGCGGGTTTATCCCAGGCCGTTAACCTTTCCTAAAGAACTGCCTAGGCGTTCGGCAGCCGCGTGCTAACACTACCCCATCGCGCTTCGCGGTGGAGCGCGCCGAGACTGCTGAAGTTCATGAGCCTGACGACCTTCCCCATCGATCGCGAAGTGCAATCCGACCGAGAGCAGAAGCAAACTGCGCTCACCTATCTCAGCGAGGCATGGGCCGAAGCCCTGCACGACGGGGTCGACGGCGATTGCCTGGCGCAAGCCAGCCTGTTCACTGCTTTTGCCGAGCTCGTCGCCACCTATGGCGAGGATGCGGTGGCCAAGTTCGTCGAAGGCCTGCCGGGCCGCGTGCTCAATGGCGAGTTCTCGGTCGGCTTGGCGAAGCAGTAACGCGAATCAGTCGGCGACCATCAGGTGCGGGCGAACGCCTGCAGTCCCTTGAATGTCAGCCGCTTCGGATCGCGGACACCGGCGAGATAAAACCGCCGGATGAATTCGGCCACGACGGCCCGGTCATAGCCGGTCAAGGCGACGATCGCTTCGACCGCGGTCTTTTGAGCTTCCATCTGGAATCCCCTTTCGGCGTATCGGTCAATCGACGATCCCGGCGATCGTGCGACGCGAAATGCTGCGCCTGTTGCGTTGCTTTCCTGTTAACCACCGGTCCTGCCGCGACCTCGCGCGGGCCGAATCGCTCTGGCCTCGATCATCGCGGATGATGATCGCGCAGTGGATACGCAAAATACCCCACCGGAGTTCCACGAAGGCACGGACAAAACGACGCGGTGCTAACGGGATGACCGCTGATCATCTCGACGACAGCGGCTGAGGATCAAACCGCCGGATCAATCCGCACCCATCACAGGTCATCCTGGTCCACGGCAAGGCATCTGGAGGCTGTTACTACGCAGTGAACTGGAACCTGCGTGCCGCTTACCAGGACTTCGTAAGGGGCGCCGTTTGACCTCAACGCCAAGGCGGGACGGCCGCGTGTGACGCGGCAGCCCTAGAAAACAACACTGCTGGGCGCAGCACTGCTTTACGGCTTCAGCGTCTCCAGAAACCGCACCGGCTCGCCGCGCGACGGCGTGGTCAGTTCGCCCTGCCACATCACCTTGGCGCCGCGCACGAAGGTGCCGACCGGCCAGCCGGTGACGCGGACGCCATCATAGGGCGTCCAGCCGGCGCGCGAGGCGACCCACTCGTTGGTGATGGTCTCGCTGCGCTTGAGATCGACCACCGTGAAGTCGGCATCGAAGCCGGCGGCGATGCGGCCTTTGCAGGCGATGTTGAACAATCGCGCCGGTCCGGCACTGGTGAGATCGACGAAGCGCGCCAGCGACAGCCGGCCGGCATTGACGTGATCCAGCATGGTCGGCACCAGCGTCTGCACGCCGGTCATGCCCGACGGCGAGGCCGGATAGGTCTTGGCCTTTTCTTCCAGCGTGTGCGGCGCGTGATCGCTGCCGAGCACGTCGACCACGCCCTGCACCAGGCCGTGCCAGATGCCGTCGCGGTGCCAGGCATCGCGCACCGGCGGGTTCATCTGCGCTTTGGTGCCAAGGCGCTCGTAGCACTCCGGCGCCACCAGCGTCAGGTGATGCGGCGTCACCTCGACCGAGGCGACATCTTTGTGCTCGCGAAGAAACTCCATTTCCTGCCGGGTCGAGACGTGCAGCACGTGGATGCGCTTGCCGGTCTCGCGCGCGATCGCGACCAGCCGCTGCGTCGCCTGCAAGGCTGCGACGTCGTCGCGCCACACCGGATGCGAGCGCGGATCGCCCTCGATGCGCTCACCCTTGCGGTCGTTGAGGCGGTACTCGTCCTCGGCATGGAACGCGGCGCGGCGCTGGATCACCGACAGGATGCGCTTGAGGCTCGGATCGTCCTCGACCAGCAAACTTCCGGTCGACGAGCCGATGAACACCTTGACGCCGCAGCAGCCACGAGCGCGCTCGAGCTTGGGCAGTTCCTCGACATTGTCGCGGGTGCCGCCGATGAAGAATGCGAAGTCGCAATGCATCCGGTGCTCGGCGCGCTTCACCTTGTCGGTGAAGGTCTCTTCGGTGATCGTCAGCGGATTGGTGTTCGGCATTTCGAACACCGCGGTCACGCCGCCCATCACGGCACTGCGCGAGCCGGTTTCGAGATCTTCCTTGTGGGTCAGGCCGGGCTCACGGAAATGCACCTGGGTGTCGATCACCCCCGGCAGCACGTGCAGGCCGCGGCAATCGATCGTCTCGCCGGCTTTTTCGGCGCCGAGCGAGCCCAGCGCGGCGATGCGGCCGTCCTTGATGCCGATGTCACCAACGCCCTCGCCGTCCTGGTTGACGATGGTGCCGCCCTTCAGAATGGTGTCGAATGTGCCGGTCATGACGTCCTCGGGTGCCCGTTTTGGCGCGACGCGGCGCGAGTCTTGCAAAGCCTTGTTGACCAGCGCCCGGCCGCCTAACTTGGGATGTCTTAGTCGGCCGGACCGTTAACGCAAGGATGTTTCCGGCCGGCCTCACGAGAGAGATCAATGAAGGCAGCCTTCCTCGCCGACCGTGGCGTTCTCAAGATCAGCGGCCCCGACGCGCGGCATCTGCTGAACGGCCTGGTCACCACCGATCTGAACAGGCTCGAACCCGGCGCCGGGCGTTTTGGCGCCCTGCTGACGCCGCAGGGCAAGATCGTCACTGATTTCCTGATCACCGAGCGGCCGGCCGAAGACGACGGCGGTTTCCTGCTGGATTGTCCGAAACCGCTCACCGAAGCGCTGGCGACCAAGCTGAAATTCTACAAGCTGCGCGCCAAGGCGCTGATCGAGAACCTGTCGGACCGGCTCGGCGTGCTGGCGCTCTGGGGCGGCGAACCGCCGCAGCCGCCGGAGATGGGATTCCGCGATCCGCGCGGCGATCAGCTCGGCTGGCGCATCCTGGTGCCGGAGATCCTGGCCACCGCGACCGCCGAGGCGCTCGGCGCCACGATGGTAGCGGCGGGCGAGTACGAGGCGCATCGCATCGCCTGCGGCGTCCCGGCCGGCGGCCTCGACTTCGGCTATGCCGACGCGTTTCCGCACGAAGCCAACATGGATCGTCTGTCCGGCGTCGATTTCAACAAGGGCTGCTACATCGGTCAGGAAGTGGTGTCGCGAATGCACCACCGCGGCACCGCGCGCACCCGGATCGTGCGCGTCACCTTCGACGGCCCGGCGCCGCAACCGGGCAGCGAGATCACCGCAGGCGACAAGAGCGTCGGCACAATGGGATCGTCGGCGACGGGCCGCGGCCTGGCGCTGCTGCGGATCGACCGCGTCGCCGAGGCGCGCGAAGCATCCCTGCCGCTGAGTGCTGGCGGCGTCACCTTACAGATCGCCGATCCCGAGGAGCTGACGCCGGCGCAGCGGAAGACCGGCACATGACCCGCTCCGCACGCGTCGGAGCTGACGGCCTCGTCCGCTGCCCGTGGCCGGGCGACGATCCGCTTTATGTCGCGTATCACGACACCGAATGGGGCGTGCCGGAATACGACGACCGCGCGCTCTACGAGAAGCTGATCCTCGATGGTTTTCAGGCCGGGCTGTCGTGGATCACGATCCTGCGCAAGCGCGATAACTTCCGCCGTGCCTTCGACGATTTCGATCCGGCGAAGATCGCCCGCTACGACGCCGACAAGGTCGCCGCGCTGATGAACGACGTCGGCATCGTCCGCAACCGCGCCAAGATCGAGGGCACGATTGGCAGCGCCAAGGCGTGGCTGAAGATTCAGGAAGAAGGTCCTGGTTTCTCGAAGCTGCTGTGGGACTTCGTCGGCGGCACGCCGAAGGTCAACACCTTCAAGACCACCGCGGGCGTGCCGGCCTCGACGCCGCTGTCGGTGAAGATCTCCAAGGATCTATCGGCACGCGGCTTCAAGTTCGTCGGGCCGACGATCGTGTACGCGTTCATGCAGGCGGTCGGGATGGTCAACGACCATCTGGTCGACTGTCACTGCCACGCCACCTGCGGGCAGATGAAAAAACCGGCGCGGCGTTCTGCAGCGCCGGCGAAGAGGGCTCCGTTACGTCAGCGCTGAGTTCTCTCAGCGCTGCCCCGCGACCCGCTTCATCACCAATTCGGAGAGGCTGACGACGAGTTCCTTCAGCGTCTCGTTTTCCTTCTCCAGATCCCGCAGCGCCATCGTTGGTGCGGCCCGTTCGTCCGCATCATGGCACTGCAGCCGCTCCCCATCGCGGCGATCCAATCTCCCCATCGTGTATCCCCCTTGGTGCAATACGCCCACCAGCACAAGGACCCCGATCGTACTCTCAAGATCGTGCAGAACTGGGCCGAGACGGTGGCTTAGTTCGGGCAAGGCTGCCTATATGGCGGTCACATCGCCGCGGCCGCCGCGGCCGCCGCGGCGCGTCTACTCAAGCTGTCCCATTTCGAATCGTCATGCCGTCTTCGCCGAAGAAATCGTCGCAAGCCTCCAGCCGCGTCTGGCAGCGGATGCTGTCTGGCCGCAGGCTCGATTTGCTCGATCCCTCGCCGCTCGACGTCGAATTCGCCGACATCGCCCATGGTCTCGCCCGGGTGGCGCGGTGGAACGGCCAGACCAGCGGCGCCCACATCTTTTCGGTGGCGCAGCACACACTGCTGGTCGAGGCGGTGATGCGGGAAAAGAATCCACGGATCGACGCCAAGCTGCGGCTCGCCGCGCTGCTGCACGACGCCCCGGAATACGTGATCGGCGACATGATCTCGCCGTTCAAGGCAGTGATCGGCGAATCCTACAAGCGGGTCGAAAAGCGCCTGCTCGGCGCGATCCACATCCGGTTCGGCCTGCCGGCGGTGCTGGACGAGGCGATCGAACGCCAGATCAAGGCCGCCGACCGCGGCTCCGCCTACCTCGAAGCGATTCACCTGGCCGGGTTCACCAAGGCCGAGGCCAAGCGGCTGTTCGGCAACGATCCGGGCCTCCCGGAGGCGATGGTCGAGGACTATTTGACGCCCTGGCCGGCCGGAAAGGCCGAAAAACGCCTGCTGGCCCGGTTCGAGAGCCTGAAGGCCTAAGGCCCGTCATCGCGCTTTCACCGCCCGCGGCGCAGGATTAAGATCGCGCCAACCTCGGAAAGGCCCATGATTCACGTCTGCTCGCTCGCAGCCTTGCATCCGACCGTTGCGGCGACCGAGGCCAGCCATGTGCTCTCGGTGATGGCCAATGTCGGTCAGGTGCAACGCCCGGCCACGGTGCTCGAATCCAATCATTTGCGGATCGAGATGGATGACATCACCGAGGTGATGGACGGCTTCAATGCGCCGAATCTCGATCACATCACTCAGGTGCTCGACTTCGTCCGAAGCTGGGACCGGTCGGCTCCCCTGGTGGTGCATTGCTACGCCGGCATCAGCCGCTCCACCGCCAGTGCGTTTGCGGCCGCCTGCGCGCTCAATCCGCACCGCGACGAGGTGACGATCGCCCGCCAGATCCGCCGGGCGTCTCCCTGTGCTTCGCCGAACCGGCTGATCGTGGCGCTGGCCGATCGGGCGCTAGGGCGGCAGGGGCGGATGCTGCGCGCCCTCGAAGTGATCGGCGCAGGCGATCTCAGCATCGAGGGCGTGCCGTTTCGCGTCGATCTCGAATGAGCCTCCCCTTCGAGATGAGCGACAAGTCGACCGTTCCGATCGAGATCGGGCTGACCGCGGCGATCGTCGCGATCGAGGCCAACCAGCCGATGATCCTGACCGCCTCGGGCGACGGTGGCGGCAGCCTCGCCGGTCTTCCTTCCGGCCCGTTCGACGCCATCACCCACCGCACCCTGGAAATCGGGCTGCGCGCCTGGGTGGAAGAGCAGACCGGCCTGCGGCTCGGCTATGTCGAGCAGCTCTACACCTTCGGCGACCGCGGCCGCCACGCGCGGCTCGGCGATACCGAAGTCCACGTCGCATCGATCGGCTATCTGGCGTTGACCCGCGCCGCCGACAACGCCGCACGCGCGGCGGGCGCCACCTTCGAACCCTGGTATCGCTTCTTCCCGTGGGAAGACTGGCGCGAACAGCAACCGGCGATCATCGCTCGCGATATCATCCCCGAACTCACCGCCTGGGCCGCCCAGGCCGAGGAGCCGGGCATGGCGCGGGCGCTGGCGCGGCGCGATCGGGTGCGGCTGTTCTTCGGCATGGATGGCGCGCCGTGGGACGAGGAGCGCGTGCTCGACCGCTACGAGCTGCTCTACGAGGCCGGGCTGATCGAGGAGGCGCGCCGCGACGGCCGCCCGGCGGCGCTGTCGCGGAGCAAGATGCCGACGCTCGGCGTCGCGATGCGCTTCGATCACCGCCGCATCCTCGCCACCGCAATCGCGCGGCTGCGCGCCAAGCTGAAATACCGCCCGGTGGTGTTCGAACTTCTGCCGCCCGAGTTCACACTCACGGAATTGCAGCACACCGTCGAGGCGATTTCCGGCCGGCATCTGCACAAGCAGAATTTCCGCCGCTTGGTGGAAGCTGGCGCGCTGGTCGAACCGACCGGCGAGATGTCGACACGAACCGGCGGGCGCCCCGCTGCGCTGTTCCGCTTCCGCCGCGAGGTGCTGCAGGAACGCCCCGCCCCCGGCCTGCGCGTGCGCGGCCGGCGGTAAGTCTATCAAAGCGAAACGCCCCACCACCGGGCCGCTCGCCTGGAGGTTGGATGTTCGAGCTACTGGCTTTTGCGATCGCCATCGTTGCCCTGGTGATCGCCCGCAAGACGCAGACCCAGATCGTTCAGCTGCGCGCCCGGCTCGACGCCCTCACCGCTGGACAGCCCCTCCCCGCGGCACCGCTTGCCGCCACGGCTGCTCCGTCCGCGATCCAGGAAGCTCCGCTGGCTCCTGAGGCCGAGCCGGTGCCGGAGATGGCCGCGACGGTCACGGCCGAAGCACCAGCTCCCGAAACAACGCCCGCCTCCTCCGTCGAGGCGGCGCCTGAAGCAGCGAAGCCTGGCTTCGAAGAGCGGATCGGCACCCGTTGGGTGGTGTGGATCGGCGGCCTGACGCTGGCGCTCGGCGGCTTCTTCATGGTGCGCTACTCGATCGAGCAGGGCCTGCTCGGTCCCGGCGTGCGGGTGCTGCTCGGCGGCCTGTTCGCGCTGGCGCTGCTGATCGCCGGCGAAGTCACGCGCCGCAAGGAAAGCGTCGCGCAGCTCGCCGCGCTGCCGATCGCCAATATCCCGGCGATCCTCACCGCCGCCGGCACCGCGGTGGCTTTTGCGACCGTGTATGCGGCCTACGCGTTGTACGATTTCCTCGCGCCCGCGACCGCCTTCATCCTGCTCGGCCTTGTCGCGCTCGGCACGCTCGCCGCAGCGCTGCTCCATGGACCGGCACTCGCCGGGCTCGGCGTCGTCGCCGGCTTTGCGACTCCGGTGCTGGTATCGTCGGGCGAGCCCGATTACTGGGCGCTGTATATCTACCTGGCGGTCGTTACAGCCGCTTCTTTCGCGCTCGCCCGCATCCGGCTGTGGCGCTGGCTGGCGGTGACGACGGTTGTACTCGCCCTACTGTGGACGTTGCCTGGGCTCGAAGGCGCCGCAACGCTGGTCGCGCCGCATGCCTTCCACGTCATCGCGGGCTTCGCACTCGCCGCACTCTTGGTGGTGTGCGGCCTACTGTTCGGCCCCGCGATCGAGCCGGGCCGGATCGAGCCGGTGTCATCAGTCGCGCTCGCGACCTATCTGCTCGGCTCCGCGCTGATCGTGGTGGCCAGCACGCATGGCGATGCGGCGCTGATCGTGTTCGCCGTGCTGGTCGCCGCCACGCTGGGCATCGCTTGGAGGGCCGCATCCGCCACCGCCGCGGTCGGCGCTGCGGCTGGCCTGGTCGGTCTGGTGTTTCTGTCGTGGGTGGTGCGCGGTAGTCCCGAGCTCCTTGTGCTCCCTGGCGGAGCGCTGCCGGGCATCGGCGCCGACCCGCTGTCGGGTCCGGTGACGACGCATCTGATCGCCGCCGCAGTGTTCGGCGTCGGCTTCGCAGGCTTCGGCATTCTGGCGCAGGGACGATCTCCGAGTGCAGTTGTTCCGGTGATCTGGGCTGCAGCCGGCGTGTTCACACCGCTGGCGCTGCTGATCGCACTGTACGCACGGATCGCGCATCTCGACCGGTCGATTCCGTTCGCGATCGTCGCCATCGTGCTCGCGGCCGCGTTCGGTTTCGTCACCGAACATCTCAGCAAGCGTGAGAACCGGCCGGGGCTGCCGATCTCGATCGCGCTGTTCGCAACCGGAACGCTCGGCGCGCTGGCGCTGGGGCTGACCTTCGCGCTGGAGAAAGGCTGGCTCACGATCGCGCTGGCGCTGATGGCGGCAGGGACCGCGTGGATCTCGCTGCAACGACCGATCCCGTTCCTGCGCTGGCTCGCCGCGATCCTCGCCGGCATCGTGGTGGCGCGGATCGGCTGGGAGCCGCGAATCGTCGGCGACGCGGTCGGCACCACGCCGGTGTTCAACTGGCTGCTGTGGGGCTATGGCGTGCCGGCGGCCTCGTTCTGGCTCGCCAGCATCTGGATGCGCCGGCGCGGCGACGACAAACCGCTCCGCATGGTGGAATCCGCCGCGATCCTGTTCACGGTGCTGCTGGCCTTCATGGAAATCCGTCATGCCGTCAACGGCGGCGACGTCTATCGCGACACCGCGGGGCTCACCGAAGTCGCGCTGCAGGTTTGCGTCACGCTGGCCATGGCAATCGGCCTGGAAAGGTTGCGGCTGCGCAGCCACAGCCCCGTGCACAATATCGCTGCGATCCTGCTCGCGATCTTCGCAGCACTGGGCAGCGTGTTCGGCCTGCTGCTGTGGGAGAACCCGACGTTCTGGGCCACCGATGTCGGCGGGCTGATCATCAACCGCCTCGTACTCGCTTACGCGCTGCCGGCCGTGCTGGCGCAGCTTCTGTCCTATGCGGTCGCAGGCGTGCGGCGCCCGGTCTACGGCAACGGCTTCGCCGTATTGGCGCTGATCATGGGGCTCGCTTACGTGACGCTGCAGGTGCAGCGCGTGTATCACGGCCCGATTCTGTCGTACGGGCCGACCACCGATGCCGAACAATACACCTACTCGGTGGCGTGGCTGATCTGCGGTGTGATCCTGCTCGGTGCCGGGTTGCTGTTCAACTCACAGCGCGCGCGTCTGGCGTCGGCGGTGGTGATCGGGCTGACGATCTGCAAAGCCTTCCTGATCGACATGTCGACTTTGACCGGCGTGTACCGCGCTCTGTCGTTCATGGGCCTCGGTGTGGTGCTGGTGGCGATCGGATGGCTGTATCAGCGCATCCTGTTCCGGCCCCGCAGCACAGCGGCGGCGGACGCGCCATCGCAGCCTCCGCCGTCGGCGGGGGCTTAACTGACCATGAGATCAGCAGCAGGAACGATCAGTGTTAGTCCGTCGAGCGGCGCAGTTCGGACGCGGCTTCGATCTTGGCGGTCTCGGCCCTCGGCGGATCGAGCCGGGCCGATTCGACGCGCGGCGTCGGAACGCTGGCGGTGACTTCGGCGCGTTGCTGAGTGCCCGGCGCGTGCAGCGAGCGCGGCCGGCTCTGCGCGTGAGAATGCGAAATGGCGCGCGCGAGCTGGATCCGGCCCTGGTGGCGGAAGTCGCAATACGCAAAGCCCATCCCCGACACCGAACCGCGGAAGCTGCGTTCGCTGGTCTTGTTGAGGTTGAAGCAGGGCTCGAACGGAATGCCCTTGATCGATGCACAGATCGCTTCGCCGCGAACCTGCAGCGTGTTGCCGGGCAGACGCATGAAACGGTTGGGACCGGAGCCGGAGAACTGAACCTGGCCGGCGGCGCCGCCATCGTCGAACACGCGGCCTGCGCCGCGGGTTCCGTCGAAGCAGGTGAATGCAAACACCTTGTTGGCGACGAATTTGCGCGCCTCGTCCGCATTCATCGAACCAGCCATCGCCGGAAGGACCGCAGCGCCGGATATCACAGCGCCGACAACGAAACGCGCAAACATGCCTGTACTCCTACTGGGAGCGGGTGAAACTCGCTTAACCCGATCCTTACCATACAAACTGCGGCAAGAATGGCGCAGCTTGGTTGGTAAAGTCTGAACGAAGTAACCGATCCCCTACGAAATTTTCACCACGATGCGGCCGCGGACCTGACCGGCCAGCACCTTGGCGCCGGCGTCGATGACCTGGTCGAGGGAAATTTCCTGCGTGATTTCCGCAAGTTTTGCCGGATCGAGGTCGGTTGCGAGTCGCTCCCAGGCGCGCTTGCGCTCCGGCAGCGGGCACATCACCGAGTCGATGCCGTAAAGACACACTCCACGCAAAATGAACGGGGCGACCGAGCTCGGCAGGTCCATGCCGGCCGCGAGGCCGCAGGCCGCGATGGCGCCGCGGTACTTGGTCATCGACAGCAGATTGGCCAGCGTGGTCGAGCCGACGCTGTCGATGCCGCCGGCCCAGCGCTCCTTCGCCAGCGGCTTGGCCGGACCGGACAACTCGTTGCGGTCAATGATCTCGGCGGCCCCGAGCTGGCGCAAGTAAGCCTCTTCGGACGCCCGGCCGGTCGAAGCGATGACGTGATAGCCGAGCTTGGACAACAGCGCGATCGCCACCGAGCCGACGCCTCCGGCCGCGCCGGTGACCACCACCGGTCCATCCTGCGGGGACAGCCCGTGCTTCTCCAGCGCCAGCACGCTGAGCATCGCGGTGTAGCCGGCGGTGCCGATTGCCATCGCGTCGCGCGCGCTCAGCGACTGCGGCAACCGCACCAGCCAGCTGCCCTTGACGCGGGCCTTCTCCGCATAGGCGCCGAGGTGAGTTTCACCCATGCCCCAGCCGTTGCACACCACCTTGTCGCCGGCCTTCCAGTCGGGATGCGACGACTCCAGCACAGTGCCGGCGAAATCGATCCCGGCGATCATCGGAAAACGGCGCACCACAGGTGCCTTGCCGGTGAGCGCGAGACCATCCTTGTAGTTGAGGGTCGACCACTCGACCGCGACCGTGACGTCGCCGTCCATCAGCTCGGCCTCGTCGAACTGGGTCAGCGCCGCAACGGTGCCCTTCTCGGCCTTGTCGATCCGGATCGCCTTGAACGTCGCCATTGTCGCTCCCCCTTGAATTGTGCTTGCCGATGCCGACGTGAGTTAGAGAAAGCGCAGGCCCGCTGTAAAGATCGCTGCGCTGCAGCGATGCAAATGCGTGACTCTGGTGTGACGATTTAGCCCTTTCGGCCTCTGGCGGAACCTGGAGCCACGTGTTATATTAGTTATGCTCTGAATGAGGATAAGTGTTTCCTCATAGGTTCCTGGAAGCGGGGCGCGGGGACGCGAAGGCTTTAGGGAAGCGGTTCATCGCAGCGGTTGGAAAGTTGCCGGCCCATCGTGGCCGGATTTCTCAAACCCAGCATATGCTCAAACTGAGTATATATTGGAGCGCGGTACAAGGAGGCGTCGATGCCGCTTGCTGAACTCTACGGTCCGGAGAATTTCGGCCTGCCGCCGCATGCGCGCCAGGGATCGCTTCCGCGCGCGCCGCTGAGTGCCACTGAACGCGCCCGCGCGCTGCCGATGCCGTCCTTGGAATGGACGCCGGAGGTCGAGGCCGCCACCGCGCACCTGTACGAGAAGGTGCAGACCGTGATTCCGCCGGTCGAGTGGCCGTTCATGGCGCCGTACGTCAAGGCGATCAACGAGCTGAAGCGCGAGCGCGATGCCGTGATCCTGGCGCACAACTACCAGACGCCGGAAATCTTCCACTGCGTCGCCGACATCGTCGGCGACTCGCTGCAACTCGCGATCGAAGCCACCAAGGTGAAGGCTTCGACCATCGTGCAGTGCGGCGTGCACTTCATGGCCGAGACGTCGAAGATCCTGAATCCGGAGAAGCGCGTGCTGATCCCGGATTCCCGCGCCGGCTGCTCGCTCGCCTCTTCCATCACCGGTGCCGACGTTCGTCTGCTGCGCGAGAAATTCCCCGGCGTGCCGGTGGTCGCTTATGTCAACACCTCGGCCGACGTGAAGGCTGAGGTTGATATCTGCTGCACCTCGTCGAACGCCGTGCAGGTGGTCGAAAGCCTCGGCGTCGATCGCGTCATCATGGTGCCGGATCAGTATCTGGCGAAGTACGTCGCCTCCCAGACCAAGGTGAAGATCATCGCCTGGAAGGGCGCCTGCGAGGTGCACGAGCGCTTCACCGGCGACGAGCTGCGCGTCTATCGCGAGGCCGATCCGAACGTGAAGATCATCGCGCATCCGGAGTGTCCGCCGGATGTACTGGCCGAAGCCGACTTCACCGGCTCGACCGCGCACATGATCAACTGGGTCAAGACCCAGCATCCGAAGCGCGTGGTGATGATCACCGAGTGCTCGATGGCCGACAACGTCCAGGCCGAGCTCCGCGACGTCGAAATGGTGCGGCCGTGCAATCTGTGCCCGCACATGAAGCGGATCACGCTGGCGAAGATCCTCGACAGCCTGGTGTACCTGCGTGAGGAAGTGACGGTCGACCCCGCCATCATCGCGCCGGCCCGGCGCTCGGTGGAACGGATGATCAACCTGAACAACTGAGCCTCAGGGCTCGCGACGAATGGCGGCGTCCGTGCCGCCATCGCTGTGCATCGAAGGCGTTCGCGGACAATCGCGTGAGAGTTGGATCGCCGCATGAGCACCACGCCCGAGTTCGCACATCTTGGCGTCCATGGTGACGTCGTTATCGTCGGCGGCGGTCTCGCCGGCCTGTTCTGCGCGCTGAAGCTGGCGCCGCGTCCGGTGACGGTGATCAGCGCCGCGCCGCTCGGCGAAGGCGCCTCCACGGCCTGGGCGCAGGGCGGCATCGCCGCCGCGGTCGGCGAAGGCGACAGCGCCGAATCGCATGCGGCCGACACCATCGCGGTCGGCGCCGGACTGGTCGACGAGGCGGTGGCGCATCGCCTCGCCGGCGAAGCCGCCGCGCGCATCCACGATCTCCTCAGCTACGGCGTGCCGTTCGACCGCGACCTCGAAGGCCGGCTGGCGGTCGCGCGCGAGGCGGCGCATTCGGCGCGGCGCATCGTCCACGTCCGCGGCGACATGGCAGGCCAGGCGATCATCAGCGCGCTCACCGATGCGGTGCGCAAGACGCCGTCGATCAAGGTGATCGAAGGCTGGTTCGCCGACGGGCTGCTGATGCACGACGACGCGGTCGCCGGACTGCGGCTGCGCAAGGTGGGCAACGCCGCCGGTGCGCCGATGCACATCGCCGCGCGTGCCGTGGTGCTCGCCACCGGCGGCATCGGTCATCTCTATGCCGTGACCACCAATCCGATCGAGGCCCGCGGTGTCGGGCTGGCGATCGCGGCCCGCGCCGGCGCGCGAATCGCCGACCCGGAATTCGTGCAGTTTCATCCGACCGCCATCATGGTGGGGCGCGATCCGGCGCCGCTCGCCACCGAGGCGCTGCGCGGCGAAGGCGCGATCCTGATCAACGGCCAGGGCGAGCGCTTTATGCTCACCGCGCATCCGCTGGCCGAATTGGCGCCGCGCGACATCGTCGCCCGCGGTGTGTTCGCCGAAGTCGCTTCCGGCCGCGGCGCTTATCTCGATGCCACCAAGGCGCTGGGTACGCATTTCGCCGAACATTTCCCGACCGTGTACGAGAGCTGCATCTCGGCCGGTATCGATCCTGCGACCCAGCCGATCCCGATCGCTCCGGCGGCGCACTACCATATGGGCGGCATCGCGGTGGACATGCACGGCCGCAGCTCGCTGCGCGGGCTGTGGGCGGCGGGCGAAGTGTCCTGCACCGGCGCGCATGGCGCCAACCGGCTTGCTTCCAACTCGCTGCTCGAAGCGGTGGTTTACGCGGCGCGGATTGCCGAGGACATCGCCGGCACCGAACTCGCTGCGACCAAGTCACGCCTCGATGTGCACGAGACGCCAAGCACGCCGATCGATCCGGCGCAGGAGCAGCTGTTGCGTCAGACCATGGCCGGCAAGGTCGGCGTGATCCGCGATCGTGACGGGTTGACCGAAGCGGTGCGCACCTTTGCGGCGCTCGAAGCCGAGACCTCGTCGACCACGCTCGCCAATATGGCGACGACCGCGCTGCTGGTCGCCACCGCGGCGCTGGCTCGCACCGAGAGCCGCGGCGCGCATTATCGCGCCGACTATCCGACCGAGAACCCGGCGCAGGCCAAGCGGACCACCACATCGCTGGCGCAGGCCCGCGAGCGCGCTGCCGCGCTCGGCGACGCTGCCCCGCGCGCGCCACGCCTCGCCGCGCAATCCCTCGCCTGATCAGGACCACCTTTCATGTTGCCGTCTGCCCTGCTGCATCCCGATGCGTTCCTGTCGCCATTGGCGATCACCGACGCGGTGCGCCGCGCGCTCGATGAGGATCTCGGCCGCGCCGGGGACGTCACCTCGATTGCGACGATTCCGGAAGCGACCCAAGCCCACGCGATTCTCGTCGCGCGCCAGGCCGGTGTGATCGCGGGGCTGCCGCTGGCGATCGAGACCTTCCGGCAACTCTCGGCGGAAGTCGCCATCACCGCCCATGTCCGCGATGGCGACACGGTGGCGGCGGGCATTCAGGTGCTGACGATCTCCGGTCCGGCCCGCACCGTGCTGACCGGCGAGCGCACCGCGCTGAACTTCGTCGGCCGGCTCTCCGGCATTGCGACGCTGACGGCGGACTACGTCCGCCACACCGCAGGCACCAAGATGCGGATCTGCTGCACCCGCAAGACCACGCCGGGGCTGCGCGCGCTGGAGAAATACGCGGTGCGCTGCGGCGGCGGCTTCAACCACCGCTTCGGCCTCGACGACGCCATTCTGATCAAGGACAACCACATCGCGGTGGCCGGCGGTATTCGCCCGGTGCTGGAAGCGGCGCGCGCCAAGATCGGCCATCTGGTCAAGATCGAGATCGAAGTCGACACCCTCGATCAGCTCCGTGAGGTGCTCGACACCGGCCTCGCCGACGTCGTGCTGCTCGACAACATGAACCTCGACACCTTGAAGCAGGCGGTGGCGATGAGCGCCGGCCGCGTCGTGCTCGAAGCCTCCGGCGGCGTCACCCGCGAATCGATCAGCAGCATCGCCGCCACCGGCGTCGACTACGCCTCCTCCGGCGCACTGACGCATTCGGCGCCAAACTTCGACGTCGCGCTGGATATCGACGCGTAGGCAGACGCTCCGCAGCCGAAGACTTCTCGCTTTACCACCGTCATTGCCGGGCTCGACCCGGCAATCCATCCTCTTGAAGAACGGGCCTTCGCCGCGCCGAAGGGGCTTCGGCCCCGCAGGCGCGGTTAAGCCCGCGCATGACGCCGGCATGCAAGTAATAACTCCGCCACGTCATTCCGGGGCGCGCGAAGCGCGAGCCCGGAATCCATAACCACCGTCATCGCGTTGAGGCACAGCGCGATAACCGCTTCGCCCAAAGCGCAAGCGCAGTGGCTATGGATTCCGGGCCTGCGCTGCTCCGCAGCGCATCCCGGAATGACGAAAGCTGAAGGTGTCATTCCGGGGCGCTCGCGAGAGCGAGCGAACCCGGAATCTGAAGCGGGGCAAAGCGCCGCCTTCCAAACCGCGAGATTCCGGGGTCGCGCTGCGCGCACCCCGGAATGACTGCTTGGGCTTGTGGAGGAATCAATCAGCAACAGGCACAGACCTATGTGCGTGTTCACTGCTTAGTTGCCCTTCGCCTGAATCTCCGCCGAGCTCTTGGCGGCTTCGGCGAGTTGGGCGGCGATCGAGGCGGTTTCGGCGGCGGTGCCCCAGCTCGGGGCGTCGCTGCCGTCGCCCCAGGCGCGCGGACGATAGAAGGTGTGCACGCCGAACTTGTACATCTTCTTCATCTCGTGGACCCATGAAGGCCGCACCCAGTACGCGTGGTAATGAGTCGACTTGCCGACTTCAGGCAGCCACAGCTTGCCGTCGAGCATCGCGCGCGCGATCTTGCGGGCGCGGTCCCACATCTCCGGCTCGCGCACCACGTCAGCGATGTTGTCGCAGGCGAAGGTGAACTGGCAGGCGTAGCGCCGGTTCTTGTTCTGATAGACCACGCCGCAGACGTTGGTCGGATAGAAGCCGGAGAACGCGCGGTTGAGCACCACCTGCGCCACCGCGATCTGGCCGCGCACCTTTTCGCCGCGCGATTCGAAATACACCGCCTCCGCCAGGCACTTCTCGTGCTTGGCGCGGAGCTTGGAGTCATTGGCGAGGCCGAGCCGCTCGGCCGGCGTCTTGACGTGGTGATCGGCGTTGACCTGGCCCTTGCCGGCGATGGTCTCGCCCGAAGCGGACGGATCCAGCGCAGCGGTTTGCGGCAGCGGCGACTTCATGTCGGGATCGGCTGCGTTCGGCGACACGATGATCGGCTCTTCGCCCGGCTGCCATTGCTCGAGCGACTCATCCATGCCGCCGAGCGAGCCGGTGCCGAAGAACAGGCTGGCGGTCTTGAACGAGAACGGATCGCGTGGCCGCGGCGCGACAGCGGCCGCCTCGTGATCCTTATCGAGCGACAGCGAGCCGTCGTATTGCGGCAGCGGCTCGGACTTCAGCGCTTCGGCAAGCTCCGGATCGAGCGCCGGCGAAGCTTCGGCCGCGTGGACCGCGCCGTTCTGCTCGGAACTCGGGAATTGGTCGGCTGTCTTGGCACCAGCGACATTCGGCGCCTGCGATCCGGCGTCCTCCGGCGTCGGCGCGACTTCGAGGGTCGGAGACTGGTCGGGCTTGGCAAGCGCGAGGCGGTCGCCCTTCAGCGTGCGGTCGACCTTCGGGTAGTCGGACGCCTGGTAACGGGACGGCGCCTGCAGCAGCGGATTGTGGGTCGCGGCGAGGCCGCCGCTGCGGCCTTCGATGCTGACCAGGCGCGACGAGCCGAGCTGCGGCGTCCAGGTTCCGAGCGGCCGGCCGAACGAGAACGTCGCGACCTGCACCGAGCCGAGCGAGGACGCGAACATCCGCTTCTGCCAGCGCTCGGTGACGCCCGTCTGCCGAACCAGCAGCGACGCAATATCCTGGTGTCCGATTTCATTGGGCAGCGCCGCGAAGACACAGACCCCGAGGCCGAAGGACGCAATCCGCGCGCCCTTCGACCGGTTACGCATGACTGACATCGATACGCTCACGCAACGCTTACTCGCGACCACGTCCGAGGGTTTCGGATAAGTTGATCGTTTCTGTTGTTATCCGATTAAAGTTGCCCGTGCGTTAATGGCCGATGCATCCGCGCAACACGCAATGCCAAGCTGTTAGTTCGTGGAACCGGCTGCGAATGTGGTGAATCAGCGCTTCATAGCGGTGGTTAAGAATGCGTTGTGCGACGTCGTTAACAAGACGTTGCACGTGAGCCGCACCGCTGATTACCAGCGCGCAAATGCAAATGGCCGGGACGAAGCCCGGCCATTCGAAATCTGATCAGTCTTGCGAGGCGCGATTACGCCTGGCTGGCGATGCCCTTGCCGAGCGCGGCCTGCGCGGCGGCGAGCCGCGCGATCGGCACGCGATACGGCGAGCACGACACGTAGTCGAGGCCGACCTCGTGGCAGAACGCCACTGACGCCGGGTCGCCGCCGTGTTCGCCGCAGATGCCGACCTTGAGCTTGGCGCGCGTCTTGCGGCCGCGCTCGACGCCGATGCGGACCAGCTCGCCGACGCCGTCGCGGTCCACCGAGACGAACGGATCGACCGTGAAGATGCCCTTCTCGATATAGGTGCCGAGGAAGCTGGCGGCGTCGTCGCGGCTGATGCCGAACGTGGTCTGGGTCAGGTCGTTGGTGCCGAACGAGAAGAACTCCGCGCTCTCGGCGATGTCACCGGCCATCAGGCAGGCGCGCGGCAGCTCGATCATGGTGCCGACCTGGTACTTCAGATTGCTGCCGGAATCGCGGTTCACCGCCTGCGCGGTGGCGTCGATCCGGGCCTTGACCAGCTCGAACTCGGCGCGGGTCGCGATCAGCGGCACCATCACTTCAAGACCGACCTGCTCGCCGGTGCGCTTCTCGGCCTCGACCGCGGCCTCGAAGATCGCGCGAGCCTGCATCTCGGCGATCTCCGGATAGGCGATCGCCAGACGGCAGCCGCGGAAGCCGAGCATCGGATTGAACTCGGCGAGCTCGCGGGCGCGATCGGCGAGCCGGCGCGGATCGGCGTTCATCGCCCGCGCCACTTCCTCGATCTCCGCCTGGGTGTGCGGCAGGAACTCGTGCAGCGGCGGATCGAGCAGGCGCACCGTCACCGGCAGGCCCTTCATGATCTCGAACAGCTCGACGAAGTCGGCGCGCTGCATCGGCAGCAGCTTGGCGAGCGCGGAGCGCCGCGACTGCTCGTCTTCGGCGAGGATCATCTCGCGCACGGTGCGGATGCGGGTCTCTTCGAAGAACATGTGCTCGGTGCGGCACAGGCCGATGCCTTCCGCGCCGAACTTGATCGCGGTGCGAGCGTCGGCCGGGGTGTCGGCGTTGACGCGGACCTTGAGCTTGCGGACTTCGTCGGCCCAGCCCATCAGCGTGTTGAAGTCGCCCGACAGTTCCGGCTCGATCATTGGCATCTTGCCGGCCAGCACCTGGCCGGTGCCGCCGTCGATGGTGATGATGTCGCCGGCCTTGAAGGTGCGGTTGCCGATCATCATCGTGCCGCGGCCGTAATCGACGCGGATCGCGCCGCAGCCGGAGACGCAGGGCTTGCCCATGCCGCGCGCCACCACGGCGGCGTGCGAGGTCATGCCGCCGCGGGTGGTGAGAATGCCTTCCGAGGCATGCATGCCGTGGATGTCTTCCGGGCTGGTCTCGATGCGCACCAGCACGACCTTGCGGCCGTCGGCATGCAGCTTGGCGGCCTCATCGGAGGAAAACACGATCTCGCCGGAGGCGGCGCCGGGCGAGGCCGGCAGGCCGGTGGCGATCACGTCGCGCTTGGCATTCGGGTCGATGGTCGGGTGCAGCAGCTGGTCGAGCGAACCGGGCTCGATCCGGGTCACGGCGTCCTTGCGATTGATCAGGCCTTCGTTGGCGAGCTCGACCGCGATCCGCAGCGCCGCCTTGGCGGTGCGCTTGCCGCCGCGGGTCTGCAGCATCCAGAGCTTGCCCTGCTCGATCGTGAACTCCATGTCCTGCATGTCGCGATAGTGCTTCTCAAGCAGGGTGTAGATCCGGGTCAGCTCCTTGAACGCCTCCGGCATCGCCATTTCCATCGACGGCTTGTCGGAGCCGGATTCGATGCGGGCGTGCTCGGTGATGTCCTGCGGGGTGCGGATGCCGGCGACGACGTCCTCGCCCTGCGCGTTGATCAGGAACTCGCCGTACAGCCGGCTTTCGCCGGTCGACGGGTTACGGGTGAAGGCGACGCCGGTCGCCGAGGTCTCACCCATGTTGCCGAACACCATCGCCTGGACGTTGACGGCGGTGCCCCAGGATTCCGGAATGTCGTGCAGGCGGCGGTAGGTCACCGCGCGCGCGTTCATCCACGACGAGAACACCGCGCCGATCGCGCCCCACAGCTGGGCATGCGGATCCTGCGGGAAGTCCTCGCCGGTCTCGCGCGCCACGGCTTCCTTGTACTGGCCGACCAGATCGACCCAGTCGTCGGCATCAAGGTCGGTGTCGAGCGTGAAGCCCTTGGCGTCCTTATAGGCGTCGAGGATTTCCTCGAAGTGATGGTGCTCGAAGCCGAGCACCACGTCCGAGTACATCGTGATGAAGCGGCGATAGCTGTCATAGGCGAAGCGGCGATCGCCCGACTTCTCGGCCAGCGCTTCGACCGTCTCGTCGTTGAGGCCGAGGTTGAGCACGGTGTCCATCATGCCCGGCATCGAGGCGCGGGCGCCGGAGCGCACCGACACCAACAGCGGGTTCTTGGCGTCGCCGAACTTCTTGTTGGTGAGCTTGCCGACGTGCTCGAGCGCGCGCTCGACCTGCGACTGCAGCTCCTTCGGATAGGTTTTGCCGTTGGCGTAGAAGTAGGTGCAGACCGAGGTCGGGATGGTGAAGCCCGGAGGCACCGGCAGGCCGAGATTGGCCATCTCGGCGAGGTTGGCGCCCTTGCCGCCGAGCAGGTCGCGCATGTTGGCGCGGCCTTCGGCCTTGCCGTCACCAAAGGTGTAGACCCACTTGCCGGCCTTCGGCGCGGCAACGGCCTTGGCGGCGGGCTTCTTGGCGGGCTTTGCAGCGGCCTTGGCCACCGCCTTGGCGGCCGGCTTCGCTGGCTTAGCTGCCGGCTTGGCCGCAGCCTTGGTCACCGTCTTGGTGGCGGGCTTGGTCACCGCTTTCGACTTCGCGGCAGGCTTTGCAGCGGGCTTGGCGGCCGGCTTGCTAACAGCCTTCTTGGCCGGCTTCGGCGGGCTCTTCGCCACTGCCTTGCGTGCACTCGACGCGGCAGCGCCCTTTCCACGCGCAGTCCCGGAAGACTTGGATTTCGGGGCGGTCTTCTTCTTCGAAGCGGCTTTGGCCATGGCTCTCAACGGTCCGCGAAAGAGGAACAGAAAACGGGCGCTTTAGACCACGTTTTAGCGGTCTCAAGCAAGCTGGCGGAACCCGAGCCGACTAAAGATGCAGGAAACGCAACGCTCCCAGACCGATCAGTCCGACGCAGATCAGATAGATCGCGACGATGAAGTTCAGCAGCCGCGGCATCACCAGAATCAGGATACCGGCGATCAACGCGACGATGGCTGGAATGTGGGCAGTGGTGATTGTCATGGCAGTCTCCGGCGGAGGGAAGCGATCGGATCGAATCGCAGGCGGATTGGTAGCGGACTCAGGCAACGAGCGATACCGGCGGCTGATGACGCCGCTGCGTGGCTCGGGGTTCCCTCACCGGCAAAAATCCGGACCCCTGCGACATCCCTGCACGGAACATCACGCGCGGGCGGGCATTGCCTCAGCAGACCGAGCGGCGCAGCCTCGACAGGCCGCTGCTCTTTGATCGTTCAGGTGGACGCGCAATTCGCTTGAACGTGGGTCCGGACGCCACCGACGCGGCCGGATCGGAGAGCCCCGTCCCGTTCCCCCGCCGGGCGGGGCTCTTCTCCGTCGGTCCTCCCTCGCCTTCCGATTGCTTCTCCCGCATCGCACCGCCTGCTAGAGTTCCGGCACCGGCTCGGCTCTCGCGCCGGTGTCGCGGTGCTCTTCCGCGCCGACGTCCTCCCGCGCAGATGCGGCTTCGCCGATGCCGATGATCGCAACACCGTCCGTTCACAGCCTCGCGCTGTTGTTGCTGCTGAGTTTCTTTCTCGGCTTCGCGTTCGAAGATTTCTTCGAGCAGCGCAAATCCGCGCGGCCGGGCGGCGTCCGCACTTTTCCACTGCTATCTCTCGGCGGCGGCGTTCTGTACTGGCTCGACCCCACCCATCTGGTCGCCTTCACCGGCGGCCTGCTGGTGCTCGGTGTCTGGCTGTCGATCTTCTACACGGTGCATTTGCGCGAGCGCGACGACCAGGGCGAACGCAATGCCGGCCTCGTCGTGCTGCTGCTCAACGTTCACGCCTATCTGCTCGGGGCGATCGCGCTGGCGCTGCCGCATTGGGTCGCGGTCGGCGTCACGGTCACGGCGGTGATGCTGCTGACGGGCCGCGACTGGCTGCACCGGCTGGTGCGCAAGGTGGATACGCGCGAGATTACCACCGCGGCGCAGTTTCTGATCCTCAGCGGTGTCGTGCTGCCATTGCTCCCGGCCGAACCGGTGACCTCGCTCACCAGCATCACGCCGCGGCAGGTGTGGCTGGCGCTGACGCTGGTGTCGGCGCTGTCCTATGCGAGCTATCTGGCGCAGCGCTATTGGCAGCGCGCCGCCCAAGGACTGTGGATGGCAGGCCTCGGCGGGCTGTATTCCTCGACCGCCACCACCGTGGTGCTGGCGCGGCAGGCCGCCGTCAGCGAGTCGTTCCGCCGCCAGGCGACGGCGGGTATCACGCTGGCGACCGGCATCATGTACCTGCGCATCCTGGTGGTGATCGCGGTGTTCAACATGACGCTGGCGCGCGCATTGGCGGCGCCGATGCTAGGGCTCGCGGCGGTCGCTTTGGCAGTCGCAGCGCTGCAATACCTCATCATCAAGGCACCCGGCGGCGAAGCCACCCAGCCATCGGAGCGCGGCAACCCGCTCGAACTCGGCGCCGCCGCAGTGTTCGCAGCCCTGTTCGTGGCGATCTCGCTGGCCTCGACCTGGGTCAAAACCGAATTCGGCACGCAGGGCATCTACTGGCTGGCAGCGATCGTCGGTTTTTCCGACATCGATCCCTTCGTGCTTAACCTGGCGCAGGGCGGCACCGCGGGCATCGGCGAACATGCGGTGGCGATCGCGGTGCTGATCGCGGCATCGTCCAACAATGTCCTGAAGGCCGCCTACGCGGTGGCGTTCGGCGGCCGGCGCACCTGGCAGAGCGCGGTGATGCTGGTGGCGTTGGCGATCGTCGGCGTCGCCCTGGCGGCGTGGCTGGCGAAGATCGCGGCGTGAGCGGCGAGCGCTAACCGCGCTTCAGCATCGACAGCAGCGACGTGGTCGCCTTGTAGCTCTGCACAGCGCTGTCGCGGAACGCCGGCGTCCAGTTGGTCGCGGTGCGCTCCTCTGCGCTCATGCCCGAATAGGCGTTGAGCAGGCCGAGGCTGAAATCCGCCGGATTGCCGGAGGTCTGGCTCTGCTTCAGCGCGGTGAGGATGCTGGCGCGGTTGCGGCCATCGAGCTCGCGCTTGGCGGCGAACACCTCTTCCTGCGAGAACAGATCGTCCTTGTTGAGCGAGATCGCCGACAGCGAGCGATTGTCGAGCACCGACAGATCCGCCTGCTGGCCGGTCTTGCGCGCCGGATCGTACACCAGCAGCTTGCCGGCGGCGGTCGCCTGCGCGGCTTGGTCATCGAGCGTGGCGCGCGCCTGCTTGGCGACGCTGCCGAAATCCTTCGTGGCCGTGGTGGCGCTGCCGGACGGATAGCGCGCCAGATAGGCCGCCACCGGATCGTTGCTGATGCCGGCCGGGATCTTCGACGGATCGGCCTGGGTCGCTGCCAGGCCCTTGGTGATCGCCGCGCGCTCGGCCTGCCAGGTCGCGGTCGCTTTCTCTTCGCCCGAGGCGCCATCGAGATAGCTCGCAGCCGCCTTGTACACGGTGCTGTAGTCGCCGATCAGCTTGGCGGTCTGTGTTGCAGGCGACAGCGCGTCGTTGAACTGCGCAATCCGCGTGGTCGCCGCCAGCGTCTGCTCGGCGTCGGTGAACCGGCCGCCGGCGTTCGAGGCGATCGCGAACAGCGCCCGGCGGTCGAGCCCGGACAGGTCGATCTTCGGCTTGCCGCTGTCGTCGTAAGGCGCGGTGACATTCGCGGCCTTGTACAGCTTGTCGATCGCGGTGCGGCTGTCGCTGATCACCGCGGAGTAATCCTTGGACGAGCCGCTGGCGAGCTGCGCCCGCGCGGCCGCCGACAGCGTCAGCTGCGTCGCCGCATTGTTGCTGGCGCCCGGCAGCACGTCGTCGCTGGTGCCGTTCAGGATCGTGGCCAGCGAGGTCTGCGCGCCCGCGGTTCGCGCATACGCCGCGCCGTACTGCGCGTAATTGTTCAGGCCGTTGGTGATGCTGGTCATGGCATTGCGCCCCGCTGCCGAGGAGGACGGTTAAGGAACCGTTACCGCCAGCCAACCTGTCAGGACATGGTTAACGACCGGTTAATTGTTTCGCAATGTTGCTGATCGGTGCAGCTTTTGAGGGGGCGGCGGGGCTTCCTCGAGGACACGCCTCCCCTCAGTCATTCCGGGGCACGAGCGAAGCTCGTGAGCCCGGAATCCATACTCGCTGAACTCACCGGGAGGCACAGCCGTCGACACGCCCTGCTCCACCACCAACATCGGTGGTTATGGATTCCGGGCTCGCCGCTGCGCGGCGCCCCGGAATGACTCCTGGTGGGGCACTTTCGCCAAAGGTACCGTCATTCCGGGATGCGTGCGACAGCTCGCAGACCCGGAATCTCGAAGTTATTGCAGAGGGCGACGCAGCGAGGCGCGTGGCAAGGAGGCTGCCCCACACCCGGCGTCATGCGCGGGCTCGACCCGCGCATCCATCACCCGCGTAGCGCGTCTCCGAAGATACCTTGGGAAGAAAGGATGGATTGCCGGGTCGAGCCCGGCAATGACGTGGCGTGGCAGCGGCTGGCGCTGCGGACCAACAGCCGCCGTTAGTCCTGGATCTTCGAGAAATCCGCCACCGCGCGCGTCGCGGCGCGGATTTCGTTCAGCAGCTTCAGGCGGTTTTCGCGGACGGCCTTGTCGTCGGCATTGACCGTGACCTTATCGAAGAACGCATCGACCGCCGGCCGCAAGCCCGCCATCGCGGTAATCGCCGCAGCGAAGTCTTCCTTGGCGACCGCCGCGCCGGCCTCAACCTTGGCGCGGTCGATCGCAGCCGCCAGCGCCTTCTCCTCGTCCTGCGCGTACAGCGACGCGTCCGGCGCGCCATCATAGGCGCGGCCGTCCTTCTTCTCCTCGATGCGCAGGATGTTGGCGGCGCGCTTGGTGCCGGCCAAGAGGTTCTTGCCGTCGTCGGTGGCGAGGAACGCCGCCAGCGCCTCGACGCGGCGAACGATCATCAGGATGTCGTCCTGACCTTCGAGCGCGAACACCGCGTCGACGAGGTCGTGGCGGGCGCCCTGGTCGCGGAGTTGGACTTTGAGGCGGTCGGCGAAGAAGGAGAGGAGGTTGTCACTGACGTCGTCATGCCCGCGCTTGTCGCGGGCATCCACGCCTTTCTTGCTGTCAGCCAAGTCGTGGATGGCCGGGACAAGCCCGGCCATGACGGCAGAATGCGCGGACACCAAAGCGAGCAACCGCAAGCGCAGTGAGTTATCCAGCAGCAGCCTAATCACCCCCAGCGCCGCACGCCTCAGAGCATACGGGTCCTTGCTGCCCGTCGGCTTCTCGTCGATCGCCCAGAATCCGACGAGCGTGTCGAGCTTGTCGGCGAGCGCCACCGCGATGCTGACCGGATCGGTCGGCACGCGATCGGCCGGGCCTTGCGGCTTGTAGTGCTCCTCGCACGCCGCCGCCACCGACGCGTCTTCGCCCTGGGCAAGCGCGTAGTACTTGCCCATCAGGCCCTGCAGCTCGGGGAATTCGCCGACGATCTCAGTCAGCAGGTCCGCCTTGCAGAGCTTGGCGGCACGCTTGGTCTTTTCGACATCGGCCCCGACCAGCGGCGCGATCTCGGCGGCGAGGCGCTCGATACGCGCGATGCGCTCGGCCTGGGTGCCGAGCTTTTCGTGGAACACGATCTGATCGAACTTCGGCAGCCGGTCTTCCAGCTTGGTCTTCAGATCGGTCTCGTAGAAGAACTTGGCGTCCGAGAGCCGCGCGCGGATGACGCGCTCGTTGCCGGCCGTGATCGCGGCGCCGCCGTCGCTGGCTTCGATGTTCGCGGTCAGGATGAACTTGTTGGCGAGCTTGGCGGTCGCAGGATCGGCGACCACGAAGCACTTCTGGTTGGCGCGGATGGTGGCGCGGATCACTTCATCCGGAATCGACAGGAAGTCCTTGTCGAACGAGCCCATCAGCGCCACCGGCCATTCGACCAGGCCGGAGACTTCGTCGAGCAGCCCCTGATCCTCGACCAGTTCGTAGTTCTGCGCCTGCGCCAGCGTCTTCGCGTCCGCCAGGATGATGTCCTTGCGCCGGGCGGAATCGAGCACGACCTTGGCGCCGAACAGCTTGGCCTCGTAGTCCTCGAACCGCCGCACACTGAATTCGGCCGGGGCCATGAAGCGATGGCCGCGCGTGGTCTGCCCCGCCTCGATGCCGTCGACGTTGAAATGCACCACGTCGGGCTCTTCGGTTTCCATGCCGAAGGTCGCGATGATCGAATGAAGCGGCCGCACCCATTGCAGCGCGCCCGGTTTGCGGGAACGTTCGCCCCAGCGCATCGACTTCGGCCACGGGAAGGTGCGGACGATGACCGGCAGGAAATCGGCGATGACATCGATCGCAGGCTTGCCCGGCTTCTCGATCAGCGCGACGTAGAAGTCGCCCTTCTTCGGGTCTTTCTGGATCTTGGCTTCGTCGAGCGAGGCCAGCCCTGCGGCCTTCAAGAAGCCCTGCACCGCCGCCTCCGGCGCGCCGACCTTCGGACCCTTGCGCTCATCCTTCAGATCCGGCTGCCGCGCCGGAATGCCATGCACCGTCAGCGTCAGCCGCCGCGGCGTCGCAAACGCCTTGGCGCCCTCATAGACGAGACCTTCGGCAACCAGCTTGTCGGTCACCAGCCGCTTCAGATCATCAGCAGCCTTCCCCTGCATCCGCGCCGGGATTTCTTCGGAGAACAGTTCGAGGAGAAGATCGGGCATTTAGATTCGATTCCGTGCGCGCGGCACCCCCACCCCCGACCCCTCCCCGCAAGGGGGAGGGGAGACGGCGCAGTGCCTGGGAAAAAGACTGACTTCGCCATCGCGAAGTCCGCAAAGAGAATTCATCAGTTCGCCTCCCCGCGACTGCGCGGCCGGCGCGGCTTGCGGGGAGCGCGCGGTTTTGGCTCCCCTCCCCCTTGCGGGGAGGGGTC
>NZ_JAZDRK010000026.1:0-52243 GCF_047501505.1 Rhodopseudomonas sp. G2_2311 | reverse complement strand
TCGTCACCGCCTGCGGCCGGATCTGCATGCATCGCAAGAAGATCAACATCTCAACCGTGATGGCCGGTCAGCGGCTCGGCATCAAGGAAGTCGACGACGGCATTTGGCTGGTCAGCTTCATGCAATATGATCTGGGATACATCGACCTGGAACAGAAAACCTTGCAGACCATCGACAACCCGTTCGGCACGAGGTTGTCACCCATGTCTTAGGAACGTTCTGTCACCGATGTCTCAGGTCCGGACAGGGCCGAAATGGCGGAGAGAGAGGGATTCGAACCCTCGATACAGTTTCCCGTATACACGCGTTCCAGGCGTGCGCCTTCAACCACTCGGCCACCTCTCCGGGTGCCCTCTCATGACCGCGCCGCGCGGATTTGGCAAGCGGTTGCGCCAACCGGCGGCGGATTTCACGTCAAATATTGCCGGAAATGGCCCTGACCAGATGGCCGACGACCGCCCGAGCGAGGCCCGCCGGTTCGGTTGACCGGCGGCGGTGACGGCCGGATCCGCCTCGCCCCTCGGGCGGACGCCCCACGCGCTCCCCTATTGGAGCACAGCGCCGCCGACGGCCCGGGGCGTGCGACGCGACCAGCCGCCTGCCATCATGATCGAGGACGGCTGCGCCGGGGGCGCCAGCGGAATCGGTCCGGCGCTGCGGTTGGCGGCGTGCGCGCCTTCCAGCGAGGTGACGAAATCCGAGAACCAGCGGCGGATGCTGTTGTCGCGCAGCTTGGCCATCATCGCCTCCCAGCGCAGCCGCCGCTCGGTCAGCGGCATCGCCAGCGCGGTGGCGATCACGCGCGACATTCCGTCGATGTCGTGCGGGTTCACCTGCAGGGCCGTATCGAGTTCGTTGGCGGCGCCGGCGAATTTCGACAGCACCAGCACGCCGGGATCGATCGGGTTCTGCGCGGCGACGTATTCCTTGGCCACCAGGTTCATGCCGTCCTGCAGCGGCGTGACCAGTCCGACATGAGCCGAGCGATAGAGGCCAGCCAGCACGCTCTGGCGATACCCTTTGTTGAGATAGCGGATCGGGGTCCAGTCGACCTCGCCGAGCCGGCCGTTGACGTCGCTGACCAGCTTGGCGAGATCGCCCTGCAGATTGCCATAGGCCTCGATCGTGCCGCGGGACGGAGTCGCGATCTGCAGCAGCGACACCGCCCGCTGTAACGCAGGCCGGTCGCTCAGCATCTTGTCGAACGCTTTGACGCGGTTGATCAGCCCCTTCGAGTAGTCGAGACGATCGACACCAATCACCAGCTTCTCGCCGTGCAGGCTCTTGCGGAGGCGGGAGACTTCTGGGTGAGTCATCGCCTTCTGCGCCTGGGTGGCGAATGCGTCGGCGTCGATGCTGATCGCGAACACGTCGCAGCGCGTGGTGCCGTGTGCGGTTGTCACAACGCCGCCTGTTACCTTCAGGCCGAGCTCGGAGGCGACATAGCCGAGGAAATTGCCGCGATCTTCTTCGGTTTGGAACCCGATCAGATCGTACGCCAGCATCGCCTCGATCAGTTCGCGGTGATGCGGCACGCAGCCGATGGTCGCCCGCGACGGCCACGGCGTATGCAGAAAGAACCCGATCGGATGCTGGACGCCGAGCTGGCGCAGTTCCGCGCCGAGCGCGAGGAAGTGGTAATCCTGGATCCAGAACGCCGCGTCCGGCTTGCGAAAGCGCAGCAGCGCCCGCGCCATGAAGGCGTTCACTTCGCGGTAGGATCGATAATCATCATGGGAAACCCGGATCAGATCCGGGCGGGAGTGCAGCGCCGGCCACAACGCCGAATTGGCAAAGCCTTCGTAGTAACCGCCGTAATGCGCGGCGGGCAGATCGAGCATCGCCAGAGCGCCAGTGCCGAGCGGCTCGATCTCGGCGAAAGGTTCGCGATGAACACCATCACGAACCCGACCGCTGGAGCCGACCCAGATCGCTCCGGATTTTTCCACCACCGGCAGCAGCGCTGCTGCCAACCCTCCCGTCATCGGCTCGTTTCCCGACGCTCGGGCAACTCGGTTCGAAACCACGACCAGGTTCACGTTTCCCTCCGACTCCCCAACTGTCTGGTGCGTCTATGCGACGCTGCGGAGATTAACATCCATTCATCGTGATCGTTCCATGGCAAGTCTGGAACTTTTCTGAGAACTAAGCGTTTTACGATGTTTTTTGGTCCGGAACCGTACTCAACGCGCGAACTAACTGCTCGGTTCGAGCAGACGTGCGAGCCAATTGCGCACATCTCGCGGCTCGTCGAAGTGACCCGCGGTGAGTTCGCTGTGACGTCCGACTGAAAATGCGAGGCCGTCGAGTTCCGGCATGATTGCGAATACCGTCTCGTCGGTGACGTCATCACCAATGAAAATCGGCCGGCGGCCTTTGAATGGCGCGTATTTCATCAGTTCCAGCACGCCGGTTGCCTTGGTGAAGCCTGAATGTTTGATCTCGCACACAGCCTTGCCAGGCAGCACTTCGAGCGGCGCATCGGGATTCTCAGCGCGAATCGCCGCAACTGATTCGTAGATCGCTTTCTCAGTGTGCGGTGCGAGACGATAATGCAGCGCCAATGAGTAGCCCTTGTCCTCCAACAAGATACCAGGACTGATCCGCGCAATCGCAGCGAGCCGGCTCTTGAGTTCCGGATCGAGCGGCGGTGCTTGCGTCGCCACCGCGTCGCCATTGCCCGACAGTCGCATTTCCGCACCATGACCGCCGACCGCCGGCAGTCGCATCGGCGCGAAAATCAAGTCGATGTCGTTGATCGAGCGGCCACTGACCAAAGCCAACGCCCCCGACGTTCTGGCGAGCAGATTTTTCAGCGTCTGCTCCAGTTCCGGCGGCACCCAGACTTCGCGCGGTGTCGGCGCCAGGTCCAGTAGCGTACCGTCGATATCGAGCAACAACGCACACTTATCGAGATGCGGGACCAAGGCGCCCGGAACCGGAACCTGATCCGAGGTGGCCGGCTTGGACGGTTGTTCGATCTTCGTCGTCATCAAGTATCCTCTGTAGCGGCCAGCGGCCGCGCAACCTGTTCGAGGGAGCGGCGCTCAGCCGCGATAGCATAGCGCCAGCCGATGACGGCTGCGCCCATCATCAGCACAGAACCGAACAAATAGCCGGCGAATACGCTGGCGCGCGAACCTGTGTCGATCAGCGCACCAAATAGCGCCGGCCCCGCGACGCCGCCGATGCCGGTGCCGATCGCGTAGAAAATTGCGATCGCCAGCGCACGGACTTCGAGCGGAAACGTCTCGCTGACGGTGAGATAGGCGGCACTCGCCGCCGGCGAGGCGAAGAAGAAGATCACCATCCAGGCAATCGTCTGGCTCTGCGCGCTGAGTGCGCCGATCGAAAACAGATAGCCTGACACGGCGAGCAGAATCGCCGACACGCCGTAAGTGAAGCCGATCATGGTGCGGCGGCCGAGCGTATCGAACAGCCGGCCGAGCAACAGCGGCCCGAGGAAGTTACCTGCCGCGAATGGCAGGATGTACCAGCCGACGTGATTGGCCGAGATGCCGAAGAAGTCGGTCAGGATCAGCGCGTAGGTGAAGAAGATCGCGTTGTAGAAAAACGCCTGCGCGGCCATCAGCACCAGCCCAACCAGCGAACGCTGCCGATAGGTCGAAAACAGCGTCCGCGCGACTTCGAGGATCGGCGTGTGCGTGCGCATCCGTAGCCTGATAGTCGGCAGCACGCGCGGCCGATCGGGTGCGTGGCGTGCATGCCGTTCGATATCGGCAACGATCGCTTCGGCGCGTTCGGGCTGACCGTGGATCATCAGCCAGCGCGGACTCTCCGGAATCCACCAGCGCATCGCGAACACCACGAGGCCGATGATCGCGCCAGTGAGATAAGCCAGCCGCCAGCCATAATCGGGATCGATCACCACAGGGTCGAGCAGCACGATGGCACAGACCGCGCCGATTGCAGCGCCGATCCAGAAGCTGCCGTTGATCACCAGATCGGTCCAGCCGCGATAGCGCGCCGGCACCAGCTCCTGGATGGTGGAATTGATCGCGGTGTATTCGCCGCCGATGCCGGCACCGGTGAGAAACCGGAACAGCGCGTAGCTCATCACGTCCCACGATGTCGCCGTCGCCGCGGTTGCGGCGAGGTACAAAGCCAGCGTGATGAAGAACAGCTTCTTGCGTCCGATCCGGTCGGTCAGCCAGCCGAACCCGATCGCGCCGATCACCGCACCGGCCAGATAAGCGCTGTTGGCCAGCCCGATATCGAGATTGGAGAAGCGCAGGCTCGGGCTGTCCTTGAGCGCGCCCGCCAGTGCTCCGGCGAGCGTGACTTCGAGACCGTCGAGGATCCAGGTGATTCCAAGCGCGCCGACCACCCGGGTATGAAAGCCGCTCCAGAGCAGACCATCGAGCCGGGCCGGGATATCGGTGTCGATCACCCGGCCGTCGGCGGTCGCCAGGACCGGAGCCTGCGGCGGCTCGTTGATCGCGGCACTGACGCTGTCGGCCATACACTCCCACTCCGGCTGCGGTGTGCCACGCCGCCAGCGCCGAACGTGGCGATCCACCGGCAAGCGATGGACCGATTTGCTCCGGGTCAACGGGAGAGCGCCGGATCGGTTCCAATGCACGCGCCGAACCTGCGGCGGCCTGCCGCAAGTTCAGGAGGCTGCGCGGAATGGAAGCGATCAGGCAGCGCGGATGTTCGCCATGAATCGGTCGAGTTCGGTGCGCAGCCGAGCACTTTCGGACGACAGGCTGCGCGCGGATTGCAGCACCTGGGCGGAGGCCGCCCCGGTTTCGGCGGCGCCGCGATTGACCTCGGCGATATTGCCGGCGACGCGCTGGGTTCCCTGGGCCACGCCCTGAACGCTGCTGGCGATCTCCCGCGTCGCGGCGTCCTGCTGAGTGACGGCGCTGGCGATCGACGCGGAGATCGTCGAGATCTCGGCGATCGTGCTGCCGATCTTCTGGATCGACGTCACCGAATCGCGGGTCGCTTCCTGCATCTCGGCGACCTGCGAGGAAATCTCGTCGGTCGCCTTCGCGGTTTGGGTGGCGAGCGACTTCACTTCGGCCGCCACGACCGCGAAACCACGCCCGGCTTCGCCGGCCCGCGCGGCTTCGATGGTCGCATTGAGGGCCAACAGATTGGTCTGCTCGGCGATCGTGGTGATCAGCTGCATCACCTCGCCGATCTGCTGCGCCGCCTGCGTCAGCTTGCCGATGCGGTCGTCGGTCTCGTGCGCCTGCGCCACCGCCGCTTCGGCGATCGCGCTCGACTGTCCGACCCGGCGACCGATCTCGCCGACTGAGGCCGACAGCTCTTCGGTCGCCGAAGCCACCGCCTGCATGCCGGACGACGCCTGCTGGGAATCGCCGGCGACCTGGCCGGAGAGTGACTGGGTGGTTTCGGCGGTGCGGGTCAGCGTCGCCGCGGCGCTTTCGAGCTGGGCTGCAGCATCGGAAACATGCGCCACGATCGCTCCGACAGCGCTTTCGAATTCACTGGCAAAGCCGATCAGTTCGGCACGGCGGGCTTCGCGGCCCGCCTCCGCCTCGCGCTCGCGGGCAATCGCGTCCTGCTCGGCCTTGCGGCCCGCCTGAACTTTGAATTCCTCCACTGCGGCCGCCATCTCGCCGATTTCGTCGCGGCGGCCGAGCCCCGGCAGCACCACGTTGAAGTCGCCGCCGGCGAGCCGGCGCATCGCCGCGCACATCGCCTGCATCGGACGCGATATGCCGCGGCCGAGCAGCACCGCCAGCACCGCACCAAGCAGGAAGCCGCCGATACCGAGCATCGCCACCATCCGTTCGGTAGTGGTGACGGTTGCGTCGGACTCCCGCTCGAGCCGCTGCTGATCGGCGAGCAGGTCGGCCTTGATCGCTTCGGCAGCGCGGATGATCTCCGCGGCGGAGCCGACCATGGTGGCGCCCTTGGCGTCGATCGCCTTGGCGTTGTCGGAGAGCTTGACCAACGCCTGGCGGTACTCGCCCAGCATGGTAAAGATCTCATTCACGGCTGCGGCGATCTCGCCGTCGGCCTTGACGATGTTCAGCGAGTTTTCGACGAATTTCAGCCGCGCCAGCGCGTTGTCGGCGACCGGAATGCTGGAATTGATCGTGAACGTATTCGCCAGCGTCATTGCGCCGGCATATTGCTCGGCGGCGCGCTTGGCGCCGAGTTCGGCGCTGGAATCTTCACGGTCGCTGGCCGCGCTCACCAGATCGTCGAATTTATAGCGCAGGTTCAGGCCGCCGCGGGTCACCCCGTTCTGAATTACCAGGGCGCTATCGGTCTTCAGCGCGACGATGTCGGCGAACAGTTTGGTGAAGGTGGAGAACTCAGTGGAGAGACGGGTCAGCGCCTCGCGCTGCGCCGGTTTGGTCGCGCCCTGCAGCGACGCGGCGATGGCGTCTTTGAGACGGGCTTCGGCGGCCAGCGCCGCTTTGGCATCGTCTTCCTTGCCGGTCAGCACGTAGTAGCGCGCACGCGCCTCATAGCCGACCATCTCGCGATCGATGTTGCGGGCAAGATCCGACTGCCGAACGCCGTCGCGGTAGGCGACGACACCGTCCGAAACTCGTTCGAACCCGAGGTAGGCCAGCCCCATGCTGATGGCGGTAATACCGAGCACCACCGCGAAGCCCAGCGTCACCTTGCCACGAAAGCGCAAAGCCGGCAGCGCAAAGGATTGATCCCGCGCTCCGGCGGCTGTCGTACCACTCACTTGATTACCTCGTCGAAAGCGCCCTACCCCGGAACCGTACCGGGTACTCCGAAACTACGCGGCATTGTCTAAGGCTGCGTAAATCGAGGCCCGAGGCTCAAGACATCGACTTTAGTTCAACGGGGTCGAAGTACTCACTTGGTGATTTCCCGAGGACTCGCCGGAACATCGCCGAGAAAGCGCTCGGACTATCATAGCCGCAGGCCAGCGCCACGTTCAGGATCGATTGTCCTTCGGCGAGCAACGACAAGGCGTGCAACAAGCGCGCCTGCTGCCGCCAGCGCAGAAAGCTCATCCCCGTCTCGCGCTGAAACAACCGCATGAAGCTTGCCCGGCTCATATGCAGCGCACCGGCGGCTTGTTCGAGTGACACAGCAGCAGCAGGCTCGTCGCGGATCTGCTCACAAAACCGAGCGAGCTGTACATGCTGAGGCCGCGGAAGACTGAGCGGCTCGACCGGCAGACTTGCGAGTTCCATCAGCAGGAGCTGAGTGACAACGTCCCTGAGTTCCACGCGCCCGGGCGCCTCCGCAACGGCGACAAGCCGCAGGATCAATTCGCGCAGCAAGGGCGTCACTTCGATTGCGGTGCAGACGACCGGCAGTCCCGCAACCTCCGCCGGGTCGATCAGCAGCGAGCGGAACTGGACGGCCGAATGACTTCTGGTGTCGTGTTCGACACCGGCCGGCACCCACACGGCGCGGCTCGGCGGCACAACCCAGGTGCCATCGGCGGTGGTGACCGAGACGACGCCGGTGATGGCGTAGATCAGCTGCGCCTGCGGATGGGAATGACGGCGGCTGGAGAAGCGCGGCGCATCCTGGCTGACGACGGCAACATGATCGGTGACCGCCTGCGCGCGCATCGTCCACCTGATCCTTTCGCGACGATCATTGATCTTTCCGCGCGAGATTATCACAAGTGTCTTGATTTAAGTAAGGGGACAGTCCCACAGAGGTCCGTGGATACCCCCGTGTTCTCGATCGCTCCTATCGTCCCCAGCCTTGCCCGACCGCCTTACGCGGTGTCGGCGGCTGTCGAGACGTGCGGTCCGAGCACCCGCGCCCTCCCGGCTCACCACGACCAGCTTCTGTCCGTTGCGCTTCGACTTACTGGCGGTCGCCGGGACTGACGGCAGCCTGGCGGCCGTATCCAGCCGTGCCCGCTTTGACCTTTCCTCCGCGCGCAACGGATATCGATCATGTTGAAGAATCCCGAAACCAAATACCGCCCCTTTGTCACGCCGGTCGGCCTGCCGGACCGGCAATGGCCGTCCCGTCGTTTGACGTCGGCGCCGCGCTGGCTGTCCACCGACCTGCGCGACGGCAATCAGTCGCTGGCCAATCCCATGGGGGTCGAGCGCAAGCAGCGCTTCTACGACATGCTGATCGCGATCGGCTTCAAGGAGATCGAGGTGGCGTTTCCGTCGGCCTCGCAGACCGAATTCGATTTCGTCCGCAGCCTGATCAGCGACGACCGGATTCCCGACGACGTCACGATCCAGGTTCTCACCCAATCGCGCACCGACCTGATCGCCCGGACCTTCGAGTCGCTGGAGGGGGCGCAGCGCGCGATCGTGCACCTGTACAATGCCACAGCGCCGCTGTTCCGGCGCGTGGTGTTCGGCATGGAGCGGCGCGACGTCGTCGATCTGGCGATCACTGGCGTCACGGCGATGCTCGATGAGAGCCTGAAACGCACCGGCACCGACTGGACCTTCGAGTATTCGCCCGAAACCTTCTGCTTCACCGAGCCGGACTTTGCGTTGGAGATCTGCGAGCGCGTGCTCGACGTCTGGCAGCCGACCCCGGAGCGCCCGGCGATCCTGAACCTGCCGGCGACCGTCGAAGTCGCGATGCCGAACGTCTATGCCGACCAGATCGAGTGGTTCTGCCGCCATATCTCGCGGCGGGATTCCGTGGTCATCAGCCTGCATCCGCATAACGACCGGGGCACCGGGGTTGCGGCCGCCGAGCTGGGCCTGCTCGCCGGGGCGGATCGGGTCGAGGGCTGCCTTTTCGGGAATGGGGAGCGCACCGGCAACGTCGATCTCGTGACCTTGGCGCTGAACCTCTACACCCAGGGGATCGATCCCGGGTTGTCGTTCCCGGCGATGCGCGAGGTGGTGAATACAGTCGAGCACTGCACCGAACTGCCGGTCCATCCGCGGCATCCCTACGCCGGCGAGCTGGTGCATACGGCCTTTTCCGGCTCGCATCAGGACGCCATCCGCAAGGGCTTCGCGGCGCATGCGCAGCGCAATGACGGTCTGTGGGAGATGCCGTATCTGCCGATCGATCCGGCCGACATCGGCGAGACCTACGAGGCCGTCATCCGGGTCAATTCGCAATCCGGCAAGGGCGGCGTCGCCTGGGTGCTGGAGCAGGACAAGGGATTGAAGCTGCCGAAGCGGATGCAGGCGGATTTCAGCACGCACGTCCAGAAACTGGCGGACGATCTCGGCCGCGAGCTGAATACCTCGGACATCTGGCAGTGCTTTGCCGGCTGCTATTTGCAGCGCCCGACCGACCGGTTCGTGCTGGTGGACTACGAAGAGACTGGACCGGTAGGACGACGGACCTTCGTCGGCCATATCGCGATCGATGGCGAGGTCCGTTCGCTGTCGGGCCGCGGCAACGGCCTGATCTCCGGCGTGGTGGCGGCGCTGCAAGACGCCGGCGGGCCGGTGCTCGACGTCGCGGACTACCAGGAGCACGCGATCGGCTCCGGTGCCTCAGCCCAGGCCGCTGCCTATGTCGAATGCCGCACCTCCGATGGCCGCACGGTGTTCGGCACAGGGATCGATCCGGACGTCGCCACAGCTTCGGTGCGTGCGCTTTTGCACGCGGCTAACAACGCCTGATTAACTGCGCCTAAGCTCACATGCACCGGCTGAAATCTCAGCCGGTGCATCGCACAGTTCCTTTCGCTGCACCGCAACGTAAGCCGTCCAGACTCGAAGTTCCTGTTCCAGCTAACAGCAAGCTGCCGCCACCGGGTCCATCCGGCATGGCGACCGACCGCTTAGTTTGCTGCGGTCACCAAACCGTCACCGATGGTTGACGCTCGCGCCACTCCGAGCAGCGAAAATCCCAGTTGCAAAGTCCGGCTGCCGCGCTTCTAATTGGAACAATTAAAAATTCATCGGGAGGACTGACGCGTGTCCAAAGTCTCAATGACCGTCAACGGCAAGCTCGTGACGGCGGATGTCGAGGATCGAACGCTCCTCGTGCATCTGCTGCGCGATCACCTCGGCCTGACCGGCACCCATGTCGGCTGCGATACCAGCCAGTGCGGCTGCTGCGTGGTGCATATCGACGGCCGTGCAGTGAAGTCGTGCACGACGCTGGTCGGCCAGGTCGACGGCGCCAACATCACCACCATCGAAGGCATCTCCAAAGGCGACGAACTGCATCCGATGCAGGCGGCGTTCCGCGACAATCACGGTTTGCAGTGCGGTTACTGCACGCCCGGCATGATCATGTCGGCGATCGACATCGTCCACCGCTACGGCGGCAATCTCGACGAAGAGACCGTGCGCCACGAGCTCGAAGGCAACATCTGCCGGTGCACCGGCTATCATAACATCGTCAAGTCGGTGCTCGACGCCGCCTCCCGCATGAATGTGGCGCAGGCCGCCGAATAGGCCGCCTGCCCGCCTGCCGTTTCGTCGCCGACCACACGTTCGAATGATGGCTGCGACCCGCGACGTTCCGAATCCGCGCGGCCAAAGCAGTCGAAGGGAGAGAATTGCACATGGGCATCGAGGGTATCGGCGCGCGCGTCGCGCGCAAAGAAGACCGCCGCTTCATCACCGGCCGCGGCCGCTATGTCGACGACATCAAGCTGCAGGGCATGACCTACGCGCATTTCGTGCGAAGCCCGCACGCCCACGCCAAGATCACCGGCATCGAGCTCGACGCCGCTAAGGCGATGCCGGGCGTGATCGACGTGCTCACCGGCCAGCAGATCGTCGACGACAAGGTCGGCAACCTGATCTGCGGCTGGGCGATCCACTCCAAGGATGGCTCGGCGATGAAGATGGGCGCGTGGCCGGCGATGGCGCCGGAGACGGTGCGCTTCGTCGGCCAGGCAGTCGCGGTGGTGATCGCCGAAAGCAAGAACCTCGCCCGCGACGCCGCCGAGGCCGTGGTGGTGCATTACGAAGAACTGCCCGCGGTCGCCAACATCAAGGCGGCGATTGCCGATGGTGCAGCGCAGCTTCACCCCGAAGCCCCGGGCAACATCGTGTACGACTGGGAGATCGGCGACCAGAAGGCGACCGACGAAGCGTTCAGCAAGGCCGCCAACGTCGTCTCGATCGAGCTCACCAACAACCGGCTGGTGCCGAACGCGATGGAGCCGCGCGCGGCGGTCGCCGAGTACAATCCGGCCGAAGAGCACTTCACGCTCTACACCACCTCGCAGAACCCGCATGTCGCGCGCCTGGTGCTGTCGGCGTTCTACAACATCGCTCCCGAGCACAAGCTGCGGGTGGTGGCGCCCGATGTCGGCGGCGGCTTCGGCTCCAAGATCTTCATCTATCCGGAAGAGATGGTGGCGCTGTGGGCCTCGAAGAAGACCGGCCGCCCGGTGAAGTGGACCGGTGACCGCAACGAAGCCTTCGTCACCGACGCGCACGGCCGCGATCATCTGTCGAAAGCCGAGATGGCGTTCGATGCCGACAACAAGATGCTCGGCCTGCGGGTGAAGACCTACGCCAATTTCGGCGCCTACATGTCGCTGTTCTCATCGTCGGTGCCGACGTATCTGTACGCGACGCTGCTGAGCGGCCAGTACAACATCCCGGCGATCTACACCGAAGTGGTGGGCGTCTACACCAACACCACGCCGGTCGACGCCTATCGCGGCGCCGGGCGGCCCGAAGCGTGCTACCTGCTGGAACGTCTGGTCGAGACCGCGGCGCGGCAGCTCAAGGTCGATCCGGCCGAACTGCGGCGCAAGAACTTCATCACCCAGTTCCCGCATCAGACCCCGGTGATCATGGCGTACGACACCGGCGACTTCAACGCGTCGCTCGATGCGGCGCTGAAGGCGATCGACTACGCCGGCTTCGCAGGCCGCAAGGCCAAGGCCAAGAGCGAAGGCAAGCTGCGCGGCATCGGCCTGTCCTGCTACATCGAGGCCTGCGGCATCGCGCCGTCGAAGGCGGTCGGCTCGCTCGGCGCCGGCGTCGGCCTGTGGGAGTCGGCCGAAGTCCGCGTCAACCCGGTCGGCACCATCGAGATCCTGACCGGCTCGCACAGCCACGGCCAGGGCCACGAGACCACCTTCGCGCAGCTCGTCGCGGACCGTCTCGGCATCCCGATCGGCCAGGTGTCGATCGTGCACGGCGACACCGACAAGGTGCAGTTCGGCATGGGCACCTACGGGTCGCGCTCGGCCGCGGTCGGCATGTCGGCGATCTTCAAGGCGATGGAGAAGGTCGAAGCCAAGGCCAAGAAGATCGCGGCACATCAGCTCGAAGCCTCCGAGAACGACATCGTCATCGAGAACGGCGAGTTCAAAGTCACCGGCACCGACAAGGCGATCGCGCTGCCGATGGTCGCGCTCGCCGCCTACACCGCGCACAACCTGCCGGACGGCATGGAGCCGGGCCTGAAGGAAAGTGCGTTCTACGATCCGACCAACTTCACCTTCCCGGCCGGCTCCTACATCTGCGAAGTCGAGGTCGATCCTGGCACCGGCAAGACCTCGTTCGTCAACTTCGTCGCGGTCGACGACTTCGGCAGGCTGATCAACCCGATGATCGTCGAGGGCCAGGTGCATGGCGGCCTGGTGCAGGGCATCGGCCAGGCGATCCTGGAGAACGCGATCTACGACGACAGCGGCCAGCTCGTGACCGCGTCGTTCATGGACTACGCGATGCCGCGCGCCGACGACGTGCCGTCGTTCCAGATCTCGCACACCACGACGCTGTGTCCGGGCAATCCGCTCGGCGTCAAGGGCTGCGGCGAGGCCGGCGCGATCGGCGCATCCGCGGCGGTGATCAACGCCATCACCGACGCGATCGGCAACAACCGGCTGGAAATGCCGGCGACGCCCGACCGGGTGTGGCACGCGATGCAACTGCAACAGGCGGCGGAGTGACGATGGTCGTCATTGCGAGCACCCGGATCCGCGCGTCGCGCGGTCCGGGCACAGGCTCCGCGAAGCAATCCAGATCTACGCAATAAGCTGGATTGCTTCGTCGGCTTCGCCTCCTCGCAATGACGGAGAGGTTTGCGATCAAACAACCAATTGATCTCTGTCAGGAGATACCCATGTATTCCACCAACTATCACCGTGCCTCTTCGGTCGACGAAGCCGTGGCGCTGATCGCCAAGGGCAGCGACGCCAAATTCCTTGCCGGCGGCCACACGCTGCTGCCGGTGATGAAGCAGCGGCTCGCGGCACCGGGCGATCTCGTCGACATCGCCAAGATCCCGGCGCTGATCGGGATCGAGGCCAGCGGCGACACGCTGACCATCAAGGCGGCGACCACCTATTACGACATCATGCATAATGCCGACGTGAAGCGGCTGATCCCGGCGATCGCGCATCTCACCTCGGTGCTGGGCGATCCGGCGGTGCGCTATCGCGGCACCATCGGCGGTTCGGTCGCCACCAACGATCCGGCCGCGGACTATCCGGCCGCGATCCTGGCGCTGAACGCCACGGTGAAGACCAACAAGCGCGAGATCCCGGCCGATCAGTTCTTCAAGGGGCTGTTCATGACGGCGCTCGAGGACAACGAGATGATCACCGCGATCTCGTTCCCGGTGCCGGAGAAGGCCGGCTACGCCAAGATGCGCAATCCGGCGTCGCGCTTCGCGCTGACCGGCGTGTTCGTCGCCAAGCTGAAGAGCGGCGAGATCCGCGCCGCCGCGACCGGCGCCTCGCAGGACGGCGTGATGCGGGTACCGGTGATCGAAGACGCGCTGAAGGCGAATTGGTCGGCGTCGGCGCTCGACGGCATCAAGGTCTCCGACGATGGTCTGATCGAGGACATCCACGGCACCTCCGACTACCGGGCCAACCTGATCAAGGTGATGGCACAGCGCGCGGTCCAGGCCGCAGGCTGACTAATTCCACTCCACGGCAAGCGGCGCGCTGGTGGCGCGCCGCTTTGTTTTTGTGCGGTGCCGCAGCATGGCGGCATGCGGCGCTGGGACGAAAAGTCACTTGCCCGGAGCACACCGGGCATGATGATTGATCCTGACAACAACCGCTCCGCGCCGCGCGCGGACAACAACAATGGACACCCAAGGTGCAAGACACAGTGACCGCCTCCCCCAAGCCGACCACGAAAGCCAACGTCAGCGGCCCGCTCTCCGGCACCCGCATCGTCGAATTCGCCGGCATCGGGCCCGGCCCGTTCGGCTCGATGCTGCTCGCCGACATGGGCGCCGAGGTGATCACGCTGGTGCGCGCCGGCCAGAAGCCGCAGGGCGCCGCCGCGCGCGGCCGCACCGTCGTCACCGTCGATCTGAAGGACAAAGCCTCAGTCGCCGAGGTGCTGAATTTGCTCGACGGCGCTGACGCGCTGATCGAAGGCTATCGCCCCGGCGTGATGGAGCGCCTCGGCCTCGGCCCCGACGTGGTGATGGCGCGCAATCCGAAGCTGGTCTATGCGCGGATGACCGGCTGGGGCCAGACCGGCCCGCTGGCGCAGGCTGCCGGCCACGACATCAACTACATCTCGATCACCGGCGCGCTCGCCGCGATCGGCCCGAAGGAGCGGCCGGTGCCGCCGCTCAACCTGGTCGGCGATTTCGGCGGCGGCTCACTGTATCTCGTCGTCGGCATCCTCGCCGGGCTGCTCGAAGCGTCGAAGTCCGGCAAGGGCCAGGTGGTGGATGCTGCGATGTGCGACGGCGCCGCGTCGCTGATCACGATGTTCTTCGACATGACCGCGGCAGGCCGCTGGAAGGAAGGCCGCGAGAGCAACATGCTCGATGGCGGCGCGCACTTCTACGGCACCTACGCATGCGCCGACGGCCAGTTCATCTCGATCGGCTCGATCGAACCGCAGTTCTACGCGCTGCTGCGCCAGATCGCCGGGCTGACCGACGCCGACTACGACGCCCAGATGGACATCAAGCAATGGCCGGCGCTGAAGCAGAAGCTCGCCGCGGTGTTCAAGACCAAGAGCCGCGACGAATGGTGCAAGCTGATGGAAGGCACCGACGTCTGCTTCGCACCCGTACTGACGATGTCCGAAGCCACCAAGCATCCGCACATGGTGGCGCGCGAGGTGTTCATCAATCACGAGGGTCACACCCAGCCGGCCCCCGCCCCGCGCTTCTCACGCACCCCCTCGGCCGCCCGCCCGCCGGTGCAGGCGCAGATCGGCGACGTGGTGAAGGCCTGGGGCGGGAAGTAACTGCCGCGACTCGTCATTCCGGGGCGCTGACGAACGTGAGCGAACCCGGCGACTGTCTCATGTGTCAAGGGTCTTACCTTGATATGGCGTGTCGGCCTTGACGAGTGCGTTGGCTGTGACGAGCAGTTTTCGGGCGATTGCGATGAGCGCAACCTTTCCGGGTTTTCCTTGCAGGCGAAGGGCGTTGTAGTCGTCGCGGAGCTTGGGGTGGTGGCGGGCGGCGACCAGGGCGGCCATGTAGAGCGCGGCGCGAACGCAAGGACGTCCGCCGGCGATGGCGGCGCGAGGCGGTGCTGCGCCGGATTGGCTGACGTGGGGCGCGAGCCCTGCGAGGCTGGCGATGGCCTTGCGATCGCGCTGGCCGAGTTCGGGTAGGTCGGTGATGAGGAGCGTAGCCACCCGTTCGCCGATGCCGGGGATCGATTTGAGGATGTGAAGGACGCGGCGGAGTTCGGCGTCGTCGCCGATGCGCCTGGCGAGTTCGGCCTCGATGGCTTGGCACTGCGCCGACAACGCGGCGATCGCGGCCCGATGACTATCGAGCAGGAGCGTGCCGCGGACCTGCTTCATCCGGGTCTTCTCCATCGCGATCATCTCGGTGAGCTGGCGGCGTCGCAGCGACAACGCCTTCAGCTCGAGTTGGGTGTCGGTGGGCAGGGGGCGCAGGGTCTCGGGCATAGTCAGAGCGAAGCGCGCAATCAGCCGCGCGTCCAGCCTGTCGGTCTTGGCGCGCCCGCCTTCGGCCTCGCGGAACGCCTTGATCCGGCGCGGATTGACGATACCGACTTCGAAGCCGGCGACCGAAAGCGCTTTGACCAGCGGTTCGGCATAGGGGCCGATCGCCTCCAGAACCACCCGCCTGACGCCGGAGCGTTCGAGGCGGGCGATGATCTCGGCGATGCCCTCGGCCAGATTAGGCATCCGGAAGGTCTGGCCCGACGGAGCCAGCGCGACATCGAGGAAACGTTGACCGGCATCGACGCCGGCCGCAACCGCAAGCGGCACTGCAATCGTCATGGGCATCGGTCCTGTATGCGGGCGATCACCGCAACGGCAATGCCCGTGCGACTGTTCGATCAAGCAACACCGACAGAGGCGCCCGCACCGGGTTACGGCGAGATGATCGGCCGGGAATCCACCGGGCAGCCTCCGTCGTGCTGACTATGCACCAGCACCTCGCAGATACAGGAATCCAGACATTATGATCACTTCGAGATTCCGGGTTCGCGCCTGGCGGCGCGCCCCGGAATGACGCCGCAAGGAACTACTCGCTCGCCGCCAGCACCGTGCCCTCGACCTCGCCGAAGCCGACGCGGTAGCCGTCGCCCTGGCACCAGCCGCGCATCACGAGGCTGTCGCCGTCTTCGAGGAAGCTGCGGCTCTCGCCACCCGGCAGCTGCAACGGCTCTGCACCGTTCCAGCTCAATTCCAGCAGACTGCCGAGCTGGTCTTTCTCCGGGCCCGACACCGTGCCGGAGCCGAGCAGATCACCGACGCTCATCGCGCAGCCGCTGGAAGCATGGTGCACGAGCTGCTGCACCGACGACCAGTACATGTATTTGAAATTGGTGGCGCTGATCCGCGCCGGCTGCAGCATCGCCGGCGTCCGCAGGGAGACTTCCAGCGCCATGTCGTAATTGTTGGCGCCCTTCTGCTGCAGATACGGCAGCGGCGCCGGGTCCTGTACTGGCCCGGCCACACGAAACGGCTCCAGCGCCTCGCGGGTGACGATCCACGGGCTGATCGAGGTCGCGAACGCCTTGGCCTGGAACGGCCCGAGCGGCACGTACTCCCATTGCTGGATGTCGCGCGCGCTCCAGTCGTTAAGCAAAGTGAAGCCGAAGATCATCTCTTCGGCCTGCGCTTCGGTGAGCATCGAGCCCATTACCGAGGACTGCCCGACCACCACGCCGATCTCGAGTTCGAAATCGAGCCGCTTGCAAGGTCCGAAGCTCGGCAGGTCCGCCGACGGCGGCTTGAGCTGGCCTCGCGGGCGATGAATCTTCGTGCCGCTGACCACCACGGTCGAGGCGCGGCCGTTGTAGCCGATCGGGATGTGCAGCCAGTTTGGCAGCAGCGGATTGGTCTTGTCGCGGAACATGGTGCCGACATTGGTGGCGTGTTCCTTCGACGAGTAGAAGTCGGTGAAGCCCTCGACACGCAGCGGCAAATGCAGCTTCACCTGGTGCATCGGCAGCAGCGCCTTGGCGCGCAACTCCGCATTGTCGCGCAGTTCGGCATTGTCGTGCCGCAGCAGCGCACTGATCCGCGCCCGCGTGCTGCGCCAGACGTTCGGCCCGAGCGCCATGAACGCGTTGATCGACCCTTGCGCGAACACGCCCTCCGGCAGGTCGAGCAGCTTCGCAACCTGCAATGCTGCGAGGTCGAGCACATGATCACCGATCGCGACACCGACACGGGGCGATGGATGATCTGCGGTCGAGAACACCCCGTAAGGCAGGTTCTGGATCGGGAAGTCGGAGTCAGCCTTCACGTCGACGAAGGAGCGCAAGCGGGGATCATTGGGATGCATGAGCGATACTGAAGTCCTTATTGAAAGAGGGCGTTGTTCAGATCTCGCGTTCGTCATTGCGAGCGAAGCGAAGCAATCCAGGAGCTCCGTGCACCAGGCCTCTGGATTGCGTCGTCGCTTCGCTCCTCGCAATGACGGAACAAGCTACTCCGCATCTGGCTGCCGGCCTGGCTCGGCGGCGACGAAGGCGTCGAGCTTCATTGCTTCGGCTTCGATCTGGCGGATACGCTCGAACGGGGCGAGGTCGGCGTCGAAGCGGCGAGCGTTGAACACTTGCGGGACGATGCAGATGTCTGCGAGCGTCGGCCTTTGGCCGAATGCGAACGGCCCCGGCGTCTGCGCCAGCCGCGCCTCGATCGCCGCAAAGCCCTGCTCGATCCATTCTTTCGACCAACGGGCGCGGTCGACCTCGTCGACGCCGAGTTCGCTCAGCCGCTTCAGGATGCGCAGGTTTCCGATCGGATGGATGTCGCAGGCCACCGCATAGGCAATCTCGCGCACGATGGCGCGGGCCTTCGGATCTTTCGGCAGCAGCGGCGGCTCGGGGTGGGTCTCATCGAGATACTCGATGATCGCCAGCGATTGCCCGACGTTGAACTCACCCTCGCTCCAATACGGCACCAGGCCGGCCGGATTGATCCAGCGGAACGCCTCGAGATTCTGCTCGCCGTTGCGCAGGTGGACGTAGCGCTGCGCCACCACGATGTTCTTCAAGTTGAGCGCAATCCGCACCCGATACGCCGCGGAGGAGCGGAAATAGCCGTACAGCACCGCGGCGTCGTGATCCTGAGCTTTGGTCATGGCCGGTTCGGATCGAAGCGCTTTTCGAGGCCGTTCCAGCAGTCGGCGTAGTCGTCCTGCAACAGACCGGAGGTCGCGGCATATTCGGTGACGCGCTGCGGATAGCGGGTCTCGAACATGAACGCCATCGTGCCGGTCAGCTTCACCGGCTTCAATTCGCCATTGCTGGCATGGTCGAACGCCTCGCGGTCCGGCCCGTGCGGCAGCATCATGTTGTGCAGCGACGCGCCGCCCGGAACGAAGCCCTGCGGCTTGGCGTCGTAGACGCCGTAGATCAGCCCCATGAACTCCGACATGATGTTCATGTGATACCACGGCGGCCTAAACGTGTTCTCCGCCACCATCCAGCGCTCGGGGAAGATCACGAAGTCGATGTTGGCGGTACCCGGCGTCTCGGACGGCGAGGTCAGCACGGTGAAGATCGATGGATCGGGATGGTCGAAGCCGATCGCACCGACCGGCGAATAGGTCCGTAGGTCGTATTTGTACGGCGCGTAATTGCCGTGCCAGGCGACGACGTCGATCGGCGAGTGCGGCAGCTTGGTCACGTACAGCGAGCCGCCCCATTTCACATACAGTTCGGTCGGCGTGTCCCTATCTTCATAGGCGGCGACCGGCGTCAGGAAGTCGCGCGAATTGGCGAGGCAATTGGCGCCGATCGGGCCACGCTCCGGCAGCGTGAACGCGCCGCCATAGTTCTCGCACAGATAACCTCGCGCTGGGCCGTCGACCAACTCGACCCGAAACTTGACGCCGCGCGGGATCACGGCAATCTCGGCCGACTCGATGGTGATGATTCCGAACTCGGTGACAAGACGCAGGCTGCCCTGCTGCGGCACGAACATCATCTCGCCGTCGGCATTGTAGAAGTGCTGATCGACCATCGACTGGGTGATCAGATAAAGATGCGTCGCCATACCGGCCTGGGTGTTGACGTCGCCGGCCGTCGTCATGGTGCGCACGCCCTGCAGGAAAGTCAGCTTGTCCTGTGGCATTGGCGGCGGGTCCCAACGCAGCTGCGCGATCGGCAAATCGTGCTCGAAGCACGGCGCCGAACGCCACAACCCCATATCGGCCTTGGCGAAGCGGCCGGAGTGCTTCACCGAGGGACGAATCCGATACAGCCACGATCGCTCGTTGGCGCCGCGCGGCGCCGTGAACGGCGATCCGGACAATTGCTCGGCGTAGAGACCATAGGCGCAGCGCTGCGGCGAATTGCGTCCCACCGGCAGCGCGCCGGGCAGCGCCTCGGTCTCGAACGAATTGCCGAAGCCAGACATATAGCCGGTCGTGATGCCTTGCGATGAGCCACCGAGGATCTGCGGCGCGGCATTGATGTTCATGGTCGTCCTCCGATCGGTTGGCGAGGGACGCGGCCGAAGCCGCGCTCGCGGTTCGGACTAACCGCCCTGCAGGGCGGCCCACATTTCGCGATCGCGCTCGGCAGTCCAGATCACCGGATCGTCGATGCCCGAGGCTTCGTCGAACGCGCGCGAGACGTTGAACGGCAGGCAGTGCTCATAGATGGCGAAGGACGCGAACTTCGGGTCCATCACCTCTCGGGTGGCGTCCCAGGTTTCTTTCAGGCTGCGGCCTTTGGCGACCGAGATCTCGGCGGCGCCGTATAGCGTGCCGACGAAATCGCGCGTCATCGCGATCGCCTCGCGCGTAGTCTCCAGCCCCTTCAGCGCGTCGCCGCGGCCGGGCGCGATCGCCTTCGGATTGAACTCACGGATCTCGTTCAGCGTCGCCGGCCACTCGCGCAAATATGCGTCGCCGCAATAGCAGGCCGAGTGATACTCGACGAGGTCGCCGGTGAACATCACCTGCGCGTCCGGCACCCAGGCGACGATGTCACCCGACGTATGGCCGGCGCCGAGCTGCATCAGCCGCACCTCACGCTTGCCGAGGAAGATCGACATCTCGCCATCGAACGCCAGTGTCGGCCAGGTCAACCCCGGAATGCTCTCGGCATCCTGGAACAGCCGCGGAAACCGGCCGTATTCCGAATCCCAATCCTGCTGACCGCGCTCCTCGATCAGCCGATAGGTTTCCTGCGACGCGATGATGCCTTGCGCCTGATAGGCCGACGCGCCGAGCACGCGCACCGCATGATAGTGCGACAGCACCACATATTTGATCGGCTTGTCGGTGACGCTGCGGACGCGCTCGATCACCTTACCCGCCATCGCCGGCGTCGCTTGCGCGTCGAACACCAGACAACCATCGTCGCCGACGATCACTGCCGAATTCGGATCACCCTCCGCCGTGAACGCGTACAGATCGAGCCCGATCTCGGAGAACGTCACCTTCTTCTCAGCGAGGTCGGTGGTGGAGGCGAAGCCTTTGGCCATGTGAGGTCCTTGTTAGTTGTCGACTCGTTCACGCGCTTGCGCGCTGATCGTTCCAGGTTCGTCATTCCGGGGCGCTCGCGCAGCGAGCGAACCCGGAATCCCGAGCTGTTCTGCGGCCGCCGCTTCGCACCATCACTTCGAGATTCCGGGTTCGCGCCTGGCGGCGCGCCCCGGAATGACGAAGCTTGGGGCGATGAGCTTGCGCCGCGCGGTTTCGTTGACGCCGCTCACTCCCGTTGCCCCTCCACCACGCTCCGCTTCGCCAGCGCTGTCGCCTCGCGCAGCAAATCGAGGTCACCAATGTGGTTGGCGAGGATCAGCACCAGCGCGGCGTCGAGTGAGGCGCTCTGGTCGTCGCTGAGGCCGCGATGCGCCTCGACGATCAGCCGATAGGCGGCATCGGGTTCGGCGAAATTGCTTTTGGTCGACAGCACGGCCCTCATGGCAGAGTCCTCCCACATGCCCGCGCCAGCGCTGCGTCGATTGCAGCCTGCGTCGGATGGCGGAACCGGGCGGCAACGTAGCCGTCGGGGCGGAGCAGATAGGCGGCACCGGGTGTCGCGTCGTAGCGCGCGGCGAGTACGCCGTCGTCGTCGCGCAGCGGCGAGTCACCGCCGATCCGAAGACTGCGGACGCCTTGCGGCACCGGCGCCGCGCTCCCGTTGGCGCGCTCCAGCAGCACGAAGCCGCCGCCGGCCTGCATGAAGGCTTCGGTCAGATAGATCGGCGCGCCGTCCGCCGTCTTCAGCGGCGCATCGCGCATCGCGGCTCCAGGCTCGGGCCCGCTGGTCCACACATCGGTGTCGCGGGTCGAGAGCGGCGAGTCGTAGACCGAGGGCGTCGACAACCGCCCGGCATTGACCATCCGCTTGGCGAATTCGACATCGTGCGCCAGCGCCAGCACCGCATCGCGCAGCCGGCGTTCCTGCTTGGAATGCGGCGCGATGAAATCGGTCGAACGGGTGGAGTGGCGAATGTTGTCGTCGGCCGCCTGGCTGCGCTCGACGTCGTAGCTGTCGAGCAGGCTCGCCGGCGCCTGCCCGCGCAATATCAGATCGAGCTTCCAGGCGAGGTTCTCGCCGTCCTCCAGACCCGAATTCGCGCCGCGCGCGCCGAACGGCGACACCTGATGCGCCGAGTCGCCGGCGAAGATCACGCGCTCGTGCAGAAAGCGTTGCATCCGCCGGCACTGGAACTTGTAGATCGAGATCCACTCGAAGCTGAAATCGCCGTGACCGAGCATTCGCTCGATCCGCGGCCGTACCCGCTCCGGCTGCCGCTCGACCGCGGCATCGGCCTCGGCGCCAATCTGCAGATCGATCCGCCAGACGTCGTCGGGCTGGCGATGCAGCAATGCCGACTGGCCGGAGTGGAACGGCGGATCGAACCAGAACCAGCGCTCGGTCGGAAACTCCGCCGTCATCTTCACGTCGGCGATCAGGAACTGGTCTTCGAAAACTTCCCCGGCGAACTCGGCGCCGACCATGCCGCGCAGGCTCGACCGCGCGCCGTCGCAGGCAACGACGTAATCGGCGGCGAGCCGATACGGCCCATCCGGCGTCTCGATCGTCAGCTCGGCATGGTCGTTGTGCTGGGCGAGCGCCGTCACCTTGTTACGCCAGCGCAGATCGATCTGCGGAAGTTGTTGCACGCGGCCGACCAGGAACGCCTCGGCGTAGTATTGCTGCAGATTGATGAAGGCCGGCATCTTATGGCCGGTCTCCGGCAGCAGGTCGAAGCGGTACACCATCTCGTCGCGGCGAAAGATCTTGCCGACCTGCCAGACCACGCCCTTCTCGACCATCTGCGCACCGACGCCGAGCCGGTCCCAGACTTCGAGCGCGCGTTTGGAGAAACAGATCGCGCGCGAGCCCTCGCCGATCCGGTCGGCATCGTCCAGCAGCACCACGTTTTGGCCGCGCTGCGCCAGATCGATCGCCAGCGATAGTCCGACCGGGCCGGCGCCGACCACCACGACCGGATGGCGCGCGGGGTCCTGACGATCCTGATCCGGGTGCCGGCGATAGCCGAACTGAAAATGCTCCTGATGGGCCATCGGCCTCAGCCCTGCCGACCCGTCCCGTGCAAAGCGCTGGTCAAGGCGTCCTCCTGCGTGATAGTTTCATTTGCAACTATCTAAGCCGCAGTCGTCGCGCCGCGCAACCCGGCCCCGGAGATTTTTTTGACGAAGCTCGATTTGTTCTCGTTCGTGCCGTTCCAGCTTAACCGGCTGGCCGCGGAAGTCAGCGCTGCGCTCTCGGAAGAGTATCAGCAGCGCTACGGGTTGGATATTCCCGGCTGGCGCATTCTCGCCACGCTCGGTTTTCGCAACGATGCCTGCACGGCGCAGTTCATTGCGCAGTGCACACGCACCCACAAATCGACCATCAGCCGTGCGGTAACCGGCTTGTTGGAGCGCGAACTGATCGAACGCGTCGAGAACGAGGACGACCGCCGCGAGTTTCGGCTGCGGCTCACCAAGAAGGGCCGCGCGCTGTATCACGAGCTGGTGCCGCGGCTAAAACGCAAGGAACAGGAGATCCTGTCCTGCCTGTCCGCGCGGGAGCGCGACCAGTTGGCCACAGCTCTCGGCAAGATCGAGCGGCATCTGAACCTGATCCAGGCCAGCCACGACCATTCCGAGACGGCGCCGGCAAAGCTGCCGGCTTCGGTCGGATAACGCTTCTCAGGTCAACGCGTCGCGATCTGGAAATACCGGGCTGCTACGACGATCGGAGCCGCCACCGGGGATGATTGACAGGCGCAGCGACGGCGGGGTGAGATGCGGTGCACAAATACTGAGTTAATCGCCTCGCCCACGCAGCCCCGCCTCTGCAGGTCCCGCATCGCATGAAGATCCGTCTCGGTTTGGTCGTGCTGATGGTCGCCGCAATCGTTGCAGTACCACGCTGCTTCGCCGCAGATAGTTCGGCGCCGCGGGTCGCGCTGGTGATCGGCAACAGCAAATATCCAGATGCCGATAAGCCGCTAAGCCAAGCAGTCAGCGATGCCCGCGAATTTGCAAATGAGCTGAAGCGTGCCGGCTTCGATGCCGAACTCGGGGAGGACCTGAGCGGCGATGCGATGCGACGCGCGTTCGACCGGTTGTATCAGCGGACAAAACCGGGCGCAGCCGCGCTGGTGTTCTTCAGTGGCTTCGGCATCCAGTCGGGCCGGCAGAGCTACCTGATCCCGGTCGATGCGCAGATCTGGACCGAGCCCGACGTGCGGCGGGACGGCATCGCCCTCGAGAGTGTTCTCAATGAGCTGAACAGTCGCGGCGCATCGGTCAAAATTGCACTGGTCGACGCCTCGCGCCGCAATCCGTTCGAGCGCCGCTTTCGCAGTTTCTCCGCCGGCCTCGCTCCGGTGATCGCTCCGAACGGATCGCTGGTGATGTACGCGGCCGCACTGAGCGCCGTCGTCACCGACAATGACAGCGTCCGCAGCCCGTTCGTCAGCGCATTGCGCGAGGAAATCCGCGTGCCGGCGCTCTCCGCCGAGGAGGCTTTCAATCGCACCCGGACAGCGGTTACCCGGGCCTCGCGCGGCGAGCAGGTGCCGTGGATCTCGTCCTCACTGGCTGACGATTTCGTCTTCGTCCCCGGCGCCGCGACGGCGGAGAAACCGACTGCAGAGAAACCGGCGGCCGCCACTGCGCCAGTGGAAGCCGCTAAGCCGGCACCAGCACCACTGGAGGCCAAGCCGCCGCAGGCCGCGGAAGCAAAGCCGGCCAGCAGCGGCGGTGACGACGACAAACTGGCGCTGGCGCTGGCCAGCGATCCGACGGTGAAATCGCTGACCGCGCAGATTGCGGACAAGCCGTCCGACGGCAATGCGTATTACCGGCGCGGTCAGGTCTATGCCAGCAAGGGCGCCTACCGGACCGCCATCAAGGACTTCGACGAAGCGATCCGGCTGAACGGCAAGGACGTCGAAGCCTACAACAACCGCTGCTGGGTGCGGACCGTGATCGGCGAACTCGAGACCGCGATCGCCGACTGCGACCAGGCGCTGCTGCTGCGTCCGAACTTCGTTGATGCGCTGGATAGCCGCGGCCTGTTGCATCTGAAGAGCGGACGCGACAAGGCCGCGATCGCCGACTTCGACGCCGCGCTCAAGGTCAATCCAAGGCTGACCTCGTCGCTGTACGGCCGCGGGCTGGCGCGCAAGCGGATCGGGCTGGCCTCCGAAGGCGAGATTGACCTGACCACCGCCAAAAAGCTCGATCCCAACATCGGCAAGGAGTTCGCCGGCTACGGTGTGAAGTAAGCGTGACAGTTTCGCTTCACTGTCTCCCGGCGTTGAACCTGCCGCCGCGATGGCGCGACGATCAGGAACAACGCGATCCAGATCCTCCGCCAGCGAACGCCCGCCAATCGCAGGAGACCGAACGATGACCAGGAAGACCGCAGCCCGACACCGCGCCCTGCTCGGCGCTTTCATGCTCGGTCTCGGTGCAGCTCTCCCGTTCGGCGCCGCATCGGCCGGAGAGGTGACGTCGGACCAGATCGTGCGGGCGCTGACGCCGAACAAGCCGCTGACCCGCAGCCTGTCGGCCGCACAGCCGGCCGCCGCAACCGCCGACCCAGCTCAGATCAAGTTCGTCGACGGCCTGCGCAACCGGCCGACACGATCGCTGTCGTCCGCCGAACGGACTCAGATCGCCGAGATCACCAAGGACAAGCCGAACATCGATCTCGAAATCACCTTCGACTACAACTCCGCCACGATCAGCCGTCAGGCAGCGCCGGCGGTCGAAGCACTCGGCAAGGCGCTGTCCAGCGCCGATCTGAAGGGCGCAACCTTCGTGGTCGCCGGCCATACCGACAGCGTCGGCAGTGACACGTTCAATCAGGACCTGTCGGAACGTCGCGCCGATACCATCAAGCGGGTGCTGGTCGAGAAGTACGGCATCGCGGGCGCCGACCTGGTCACCGTCGGTTACGGCGAGAGCCGGCTTAAAGATCAGGCGCATCCCGACAGCGGCGTCAATCGCCGGGTGCAGGTGGTCAACATGTCGGATCAGAGCGCCGCGGCCAAATGAGCAGCGTTCCAGCTGATACCGGCGTCGCTTCAAGGCGTTCCGCTGCCGCGGGACGCCTTCGCTGTTTTGTCACTATTGGTCGGTGTATAGAGGGCCCGGCGCGCCCGTGCGTGAAACCGGACTAACGCCAGGCCAGTCGAAAGTTCGCCGAGTACCAAGATGATCAATGCGTGGATCCGCCCGAACCTGTCGCCGGCACGCGCTGCGATCGCCGCCGGCCTGCTGTGTGGCCTGGTCACGATAGCTCGTGCGGATCAGCCTGACGGCAATGCCGGTGTGCAGGTCGTCGTCGCCAAGGCAACCAGCGCCTGCTTTTCCGACAAGGTTCGGGTCACCGGCTTCGTGGTGCCGCGCAAGGAAGCGGTGGTGATCGCCGATAGCGACGGCCGCGTCACCGACGTGCTGGTGCGCGAGGGCGATGTCGTGACCGACAATCAGGATGTCGTTCGAGTGACCGGCCCCGGCGGCAACAGGACGCTGAAGGCGCCGGCCGCCGGCCTGATCACCGAGGTGCGGACGATCGCCGGCGCACCCGCTTCGCCGCTCGCAGGACCGATGCTGCGGATCGCGGTCGGCAACGACCTCGAAATCGATGCCGAGGTGCCGAGCATTCACGCCCTCAAGGTCGGCCCCGGTGCCACCGCACGGATCAGCCGCGACGACGGCACCGAACTCACCGGCACGGTGCGGCTCGCCGCGCCGCAGATCGACCGCAAGACTCAATTCGGCCAGGTGCGGATTGCGCTCGCCGCCTCGCCTGCCCTCAACGTCGGGATGTTCGTGCGCGTCACCATCGATGCGCGACGAAGCTGCGGCGTCGCGATCCCGCGCTCGGCGATCGACCACGCCACCGTACAGGTGGTGAAGGACAACGTCGTCGAAACCCGCGCAGTCAAGGTCGGCCTGACCTCCGATCATGCGATCGAGATCATCGACGGGGTCCGCGAAGGCGAGATTGTGGTGGCCGACGCCGGCACCTCGCTGCACGACGGCGACCGCATCAAGCCGATCTTCACCGACGATTCCGAGCGACCGAAAGCGCGCTGATGGGCCTCAACGTTTCCTCCTGGTCGATCCGGCACCCGCTGCCCTCGATCGTGTTCTCGATCATCCTGCTGGCGCTGGGCTGGATCAGCTTCACCAAGCTGGCGGTGACGCGGCTGCCGAGCGCCGACATCCCGGTGATTTCGGTTGCGGTGTCGCAGTTCGGCGCGGCTCCGGCCGAGCTGGAAGCGCAGGTCACCAAGACGATCGAGGACGGCGTCTCCGGCGTCGAAGGCGTCCGCCATATCGCCTCGTCGATCACCGACGGCCTGTCGGTGACGACGATCCAGTTCGCGCTGGAAACCAACACCGACCGCGCGCTCAACGACGTCAAAGACGCGGTGACGCGGGTCCGCGCCAACCTGCCGCAGAACATCAACGAGCCGCTGATCCAGCGCGTCGACGTGATCGGCCTGCCGATCGTCACCTACGCGGCGATTTCGCCCGGCAAGACGCCGGAGCAACTGTCCTGGTTCGTCGACGACGTCGTCAAACGCGCGCTGCAGGGCGTGCGCGGCGTCGCCCAAGTGGAGCGCATCGGCGGCGTCGAACGCGAAATCCTGGTGTCGCTCGATCCCGACCGGCTCAAAGCCGCAGGGCTGACTGCGCTCGACGTGTCGCGCCGGCTGCGCGGCACCAATGTCGATCTCGCCGGCGGCCGCGCCGAGATCGGTAACAACGATCAGGCGATCCGCACCCTCGCCGGCGCCCGCACGCTCAACGATCTCGCCGGCACCATGATCAGCCTGAATGCCGGCGGCGAAGTGCGGCTCGACGATCTCGGCACCGTCACCGACACCATCGCGGCGCGCCACACCTTTGCGCGCTTCAACGGCGAGCCGGTGGTGGCGCTCGGCATCAAGCGCTCCAAGGGCGCCAGCGACGTCGTGGTCGCCGAGGCGGTGCAGAAGCGGATCGACGCGCTGAAGGCGCAATATCCCGACGTCGAGCTGAAGCTGATCGACACCTCGGTCGACTACACCAAAGGCAATTACGAGGCGGCGATCTCGACGCTGTTCGAGGGCGCGATCCTCGCCGTGATCGTGGTGTTCCTGTTCCTGCGCGACTTCCGCGCCACCGTCATCGCCGCGATCTCGCTGCCGCTGTCGATCTTCCCGGCGTTCTGGGCGATGGACATGCTGGGGTTCTCACTGAACCTCGTCAGCTTCCTTGCGATTACGCTGTCGACCGGCATCCTGGTCGACGACGCCATCGTCGAGATCGAGAACATCGTCCGCCACATGCGGATGGGCAAGTCGCCGTATCAGGCAGCGATCGAGGCCGCCGACGAGATCGGCCTCGCGGTGATCGCGATCTCGCTGACCATCATCGCGATCTTTGCGCCGGCCAGCTTCATGTCGGGCATCGCCGGACAGTTCTTCAAGCAGTTCGGCATCACCGTCTCGGTGCAGGTGTTCTTCTCGCTGCTGGCGGCCCGGTTCGTCACACCGGTGCTGGCGGCGTATTTCCTGAAGGATCATCCGCACGTCGAGAAGCCGCCGGGCCGCGTACTACGCGCCTATACGCGCGTCGTCACCTGGTCGGTGCAGCATTATTACATCACGGTGCTGATCGGGCTCGGCATCTTCGCCGCTTCGATCTGGAGCATCGTGCTGCTGCCGCAAGGCTTCCTGCCGGCGCAGGACACCGCGCGCTCGGTGCTGGCGATGCAACTGCCGCCCGGCACCCAGATCGGCACCACCGAGAAGACCACCGAGGCGATCGTCAAGCTGCTGCGCGAGCGGCCCGAGGTGAAGAGCGTGTTCGTCGATGGCGGCCGGGTGCCGCCCGGCATCCAGGAAGTGCGCCGCGCCTCGCTGATCATCAACTACACGCCGAAGCACGACCGCTCGATCACCCAGCGCGACCTCGAACACGCGATCAGCAGGCAGCTCGATCAGGTGCCGGACATCCGCTACTGGTTCCTCGACGAGAACGGCCTGCGCGCGATCTCGCTGGTGGTGACCGGCGACGACAGCGCCGTGGTCAACAACGTCGCCCAGGAACTCGCGTCGCAGATGAAGCGGATTCCGCTGATCTCCAACGTCATCTCCGAGACCGCGCTGGATCGGCCCGAATTGCGGATCCGCCCCCGCGCCGATCTCGCCGCCCGGCTCGGCGTCTCGACCGAGAGCCTGTCCGAGACCATCCGGGTTGCGACCATCGGCGATGTCGGCCCGGCGCTCGCCAAATTCGACGCCGGCGACCGGCTGGTGCCGATCCGGGTGCAGCTCGAAGATTCGGCGCGCGGCGAGCTCGCCACGCTCGAACAGCTTCAGGTGCCGATCTATGGCGGCCGCGGCGCGGTGCCGCTGTCGGTCGTCGCCGACGTCAAATTCGATCAGGGCCCGACCAGCATCAACCGCTATGACCGGCTGCGCCAGGCCACCGTCGCGGCCGACCTGGCCGGCAATTCCGCGCTCGGCGACGCCACCAAGCAGATCAAGGAACTGCCGGTGATGAAATCGCTGCCGAAGGGCGTCAAAGTCAGCCCCTCGGGCGATGCCGAGAACCTCGCCGAACTGTCGGACGGCTTCGCCACGGCGATCAGCGGCGGCTTGATGATGGTCTATGCGGTGCTGGTGCTGCTGTTCGGCACCTTCCTGCAGCCGATCACCATCCTGTTCTCGCTGCCGCTGTCGATCGGCGGCGCGATCGGGGCGCTGCTGCTGACCGGCAAACAGCTTACCACGCCGGTGTGGATCGGCATCCTGATGCTGATGGGCATCGTCACCAAGAACGCCATCATGCTGATCGAATTCGCCATGGAGGCGATGCGTGACGGCAAGAGCCGCGACGCCGCGATCATCGACGCCGGCCAAAAGCGCGCCCGCCCGATCGTGATGACCACGATCGCGATGGTGGCCGGCATGATGCCGAGCGCACTGGCATTCGGCGCCGGCGGCGAATTCCGCTCGCCGATGGCGCTGGCGGTGATCGGTGGCCTGATCTTCTCCACGGTGCTGTCGCTGATCTTCGTGCCCGCGGTGTTCATGATGATGGATGACGTCGGCCGCGGCTTCTGGGCGGTCGGCAAGCGACTGCTCAGCGGCAGCGCGCGCGACGCGGCCGAAGCCGTGCCGGCGGCGACACCACCCGCCAGTGCCGAGCCGGCGCCGACGGCCAAGAAGCCGTCGTTCTGGCGTGGCTAGGGTCGACGGATCAGCGGGCAGCCGGATGCGTAAGGAGCCGAGATGAAACCGATCAGGATCGTAGGCGCCATGGCGGCTCTGCTCCTCGTCGCGGCCACGCTGCTGATCGCGATCGGGATTCCGGCCGGCGCGCTGACCGGCGCGATCCAGAGCCGGATCGAGCGCGACACCGGCTACCGGGTGACGATCGCCGGGGCCGGTACCGTCCGGCTGTTTCCGGCGGTCGCGCTGACCTTGCACGATGTCAGTGCCGAATTGCCGGGCGGCCGCACCACCGATCCGCGGCTGAAGATCGCGACCGTCCGCGCCGAACTGCCGCTGATCAGCCTGATCTCGGCGACGCCGCGGCTCACCGAGCTGACCCTGATCAGTCCCGAACTCTATCTGCCGCTGCTGCGCCGGCGCGATGAGGCCGGCGCCACGCCAGCGCCCGCGCGCAAAAGTAGCGCCGAGCTCGCCGACATCGAGCGCATCGTGGTTCAGGACGGCGTCGTGGTGATGACCAGCACGGCCGACCGCGTCGAACGCCGCATTGCCGGCATTCAGGCCGACATCGAACGTGAGGATAACGAGGGGCCGATCACCGCCAGCGGCTCGGCCACGCTCGGCCGCTCGCCGGTGTCGTTCGAACTCACCGCCACGCCGCCGGCGGACGACAAGCAGCCGATGCTGATCGATCTCACGCTCGACGCTCCGGGGTTGCTGACGTCGCGGCTCAGCGCCAAAGCGGAAGCGCGGCTGCGCGGCACCACGCTGGCGATCAACGGCGTCAGCGGCAGACTGGGCGACGCACCGTTCAACGGCTGGGCCTCGGTCGACGTCGCCGGCAAGCCGCTGGTCAAGCTCGACCTCGACTTTCAGCGGCTCGATCTCGTCGCCATCACTCGGACCGCGCCTCCCGGGTCACCGTGGAGCGAAACGCCGCTCGATTTCGCCGGCCTGAATTACGTCGATGCCGAACTGCGGCTGTCCGCCACCGAGCTGAACATCGGTCCGGCCCGGATCGCACCGGCCTCGGCCGACGCCAAGCTCGCCGGCGGCGTGCTGGCGGTGCAAGCGAGCCGTCTGGCCGCCTATGGCGGACAAGCGACCGGGACGCTGGCGATCGACGCCTCCGGTGCGGTGCCGACATTCGACCTGCAGGGCGATCTCAGCGGCGTGCATGCGCTGCCGCTGCTCGACGGGCTGGCCGATTTCGACCGGCTCGACGGCCGGCTGCAGGCCAAGCTGGCGCTGCGCAGCAGCGGGAGCAGTGCGCGCGCGATCGCATCCGGCCTCAACGGCAGCGCCGCAGTCGGACTTCGCGACGGCGCGATCCGCGGCATCGACGTCACCCGGATCATCCGCAATCTGACTGCGCATACCCAGGACGGCTGGCAGATCGCCCCGACCGATGCCACCGATCTCAGCGAATTCGCCGCCTCGTTCCGGATCGCCCAAGGCAAGGCCGAGACCTCCGATCTGAAGCTCGCCGGTCCGCTGGTGCGGATGACCGGCGCCGGGGCGATCGACCTGCCGACCAAAACGCTGGCGCTCAAAGTAGAGCCCAAGCTGGTGCTGACGACGCAGGGACAGAGCGCGTTGGAGCGAAGTGTTGCGCCCGCCCCCGAGCCGATCGGCTTCGGCATTCCGGTCAGGATCGAGGGACCGTGGATCGCGCCGCGCATCTTTCCCGACATCGCCGGCGTGCTCGACGACCCGGATGCGGCGTATCAGCGTTTGCGCGAGATCGGCAGCGGTCTGTTCGGCCTGCTCGGCAGCAGCCGCGGCGATCGCAACAACTCTGGCGACGCCAGCCGCCCTGACGACGATCACGGTGCGGCGGTGGACGCGATCATCAAGCAGCTGTTCGGACGGTGACGATCGATGCGAACCGGCAAGATCACGACGAGCGGAACTCGCGAGTGCAAAGCTTGGATGGCATCGAGGCAAGGACCCAACATGACCAGGCTGATCGGTGATCCCCTCCGTTTGGGGCCTGATCTTCAGCGTGCAGCGCTGCTGGCTCTCGCGATCACCTGCGCGCTCGTATCTCCGGTCCGCGCTCAGGGAAGTGAAGCCGCCGCGCAGACTGTCACTGTCTTTCCAGCCGCCAAGGCCTGCTTTCCGGCGGTGGTCGAGGGGTCCGGATTCCTAGTCCCGCGCGACGAAGTCTCGGTGCGACCGGACCGGCCCGGCGCCAAGATCAGCGACGTGCTGGTCGACCCCGGTGAGACCGTCACCCAGGGTCAACGCCTGGCGAAGCTCGACGGCGGCGGCACGGTTCAGGCGCCGGTCGCCGGCCTGGTGTCGGCCTCGACCGCTTTGATCGGCGCGCCGGCGTCCCCAAAGGGCGAAGCGCTGTTCACCATCGTCAGCCGCGGCGAGTTCGATCTGGTTGGACAGGTGCCGACCCGCGACATGCCGCGGCTGTCGGTCGGCCAGACCGCGACCGTGAAGGTGGTCGGCGACAAAAACGAGCTACAGGGCAAGGTCCGCCGCGTCTCCGCGACGGTGGAGCCGAAGACCCAGCTCGGCAATGTGTTCGTCGGCATCAGCTCGGACAAGCGACTGCTCGCCAACGCGTCCGGCCGCGCCACCATCAAGACCGGCGAGAGCTGCAACATCTCGGTGCCGCTCACCGCGGTGATCTACAGTCCGGTCGGAACCATCGTGCAGGTCGTGCGGCGTCAGGTGGTCGAAACCCGCCGGGTCGAAATCGGCCTGATGAATGGCGGCAACGTCGAAATCCGCGAGGGTCTGAAGGAAGGCGACATCGTGGTCGAACGCGCAGGCGCGCTGCTCCGCGAAGGCGATGCGGTGCGCTCGGTGCTGGCCGCCGGCGCCTCGGCGAAATAGCACCGAGGCGCCTGACGGCTTCGGCCGCGACCGATCCGCCGCAAAACGGTTACGGCAACGAGCTATCGAACCAGAGACAAGCGAGGCTGGGGCACCCGCTCCTTGTCGGCGAACACCGCATAGTACAACGCGTAGGCCCAGCCGATGCCGGTCCAGCCGAGCAGCAGATTGCCGACGTAGAGTCCCCATTTGTATTCGACGTTGCGCGCGAACGCGATCAGCATCGGCGCGCAGTACAACGCAGCAGCAACGAGATACATCGACCAGACGATCGCCGGCATGTTGGCGTCGTAGGGCAGTCCAGCCAGTGCAGACATTGTCTTCCTCCATGAGACCTGATGAGAAACGGCACTGTCTTTCCCTTTGGAGCTGACGAGCAAACTGACGGGGCCGCTCCAGCGGCAACCCGACGAGGGATTATCGTTGTGTCGACTGTGCGAAAGACGCAACGCAGCAAACTTTGTTTGAAATCAAAACTGCGACGCGAAAGACTGCGTCACTTCAACGCGGCAACAGGCCTGTGATACCAGATCAAGGCATACGGCAGGTATCAGCGCGCCATTCACGACTGATATCAGGAATAACAGTCAACAAAATCGCCGCACCCGAGACGCACCACACCTATTGCACCCTACTGCGCTTCTTCTCGTAACTCCGCCCCGAATCGCATCACCGGCGCGAGAGGCGACCACGTAGTTCGCACAGGGCCGTCCCTCTCATCGGCATTTGCCGCTTTGGTAGTCCCACGAGTAACGCAACCGGTGCGCCGTGGGGTATCTAGGAACTCGTTCATTGAACCGAGACGCCGCTCCGGGATTCCAAAATCTCCCGCGGGTGAGTGATTTACGCGGCTTCGACCTGAGAGGCTTAGATGCGACTTTCAATCACCCGAGCGGTTCTGATGTTCGGCCTCATCATCGGCACAGGCCTGGCGGCGATTTTCGGGGCGAGCCTGTACGGCCTTTCCCAGCTCAAGGTCGGCGGGCCGCTGTATGAGCAGATCAAGCTCGGCAACGATCTGGTGGCCGATATCCTGCCGCCGCCCGCCTATGTGATCGAAGCCTATCTGGAAGCGACGTTGGCGCTGGAAGACCCCGGCTCTTCCGCGCTTCACCGCGAGCGGCTCGACCGCCTCAAGAAGGAGTACCAGGACCGTCACGCCTTCTGGCGCAAGGCGCCGCTCGAGCCGGCCATCAAGGCGCGGCTGATTGATGATTCCGACCGCGAGGTGCAGAAATTCTGGCGCATCATCGATGCGAGCCTGGTTCCGGCGATCGAGGCCAAGGATCCGGATGCCGCGATGCAGGCCTATAAGGATTTGACCGCCGCCTACACGGCGCATCGCGCCATCATCGACGACATCGTCAAGCGCACCAACGATCTCAACGCAGCCACCGAAGCCGCGACGGCGGTCCGCGTGACCGACCTTAATTATCTGCTGTGGGGCGTATCCGGCATCGTGTTCCTGCTGTTCGTGGCGGGGCTGACGGCGATCGTGAAACGGGTGATCGTGCCGATCACCGGGATGACCGAAGTGATGCGGCGGCTGGCGAGCGGCGATCGGGCCGTGGGTATTCCGGCGATCGAGCGCGGCGACGAGGTCGGCGCGATGGCACGCGCCGTTCAGGTGTTCAAGGACAACGCGCTGCGGGTCGAAGCCATGGAGTCCGAGCAGGGCCTCAAGGCGCGAGCCGACGCCGATCGCCGCGCCGAGATGCACAAGATGGCCGACGACCTGGATCGTGCCATCGGCCGCATCGTTCAGACCGTGACCTCCACCTCCGCCGACATGGAAGCGGCCGCCAGACAGCTCGAGAGCGGGGCCGAGACCACGCAGCACCTGGCAACAACGGTGGCGGCGGCTTCGCAGCAATCCTGTGCAACGGCGCAGTCGGCGTCCGTGTCCTGCAACGAGGTAGCCTCATCGGCCTCGCAGATCGGTCAGCAGGTCCGGCAATCGCAGAACATTTCCCAGGCCGCCGTCCGGCAGGCGCAGGAAACCAACGCGCGGATCGCCGAGCTGTCGAAGGCGGCCGGGCGCATTGGCGATGTGGTGGATCTGATCAACGCGGTCGCGTCGCAGACCAACCTGCTGGCGCTCAACGCCACCATCGAGGCGGCGCGTGCCGGCGAGGCCGGCCGCGGCTTCGCCGTGGTGGCCGCCGAGGTGAAGGCGCTGGCGGCGCAGACCGCGCGCGCGACCGACGAGATCACTGAACAGATCGCCCAGATGAAGGCCGCGACCGAATCCTCGGTGTCGGCGATCGAGGCGATCGGCAACACCATCCTGCAGATCTCGGAGATTTCGGATTCGACCGCCTCGGCTGTCGACCACCAGGGCGCCGCGATGCGCGAGATCGCCAGCACGGTGCGGCAGTCGGCGGATGCGGCGACGGAAGTCTCGGGGACGATCGAGGCGGTCCGCGAGGGCGCCGAGAAAACCGGCGCGGCCTCCACGCATGTGCACGATCTCGCCGCCGCGCTGCTGGCGGAAAGCCGCCATCTCAAGACCGAGGTCGACCGCTTCTCGGCCGCAGTGCGAGCGGCCTGATCGCGGAGCGCGGCGCTGTCCGGCGCCGCGCCTGTTGATCTTACGCGCTGCGCGCCAGCGCGCCGTCGATCATCGCCACCGCGTTGTTGACGCCGTAAACGGCGACGAACGAGCCGAACCGCGGCCCCTTCTCCTGGCCGAGCAGCACCTGGTACAGCATGTTGAACCAGTCGAGCGACACGCCCGGCTTGCCGTCCTTGGCGGTCTTCTTGTGATCGAGGAACGGCTCGCGGCGGCCGATCTCGTACACCACGTCCTGGATCGCCTCGGCGGTTGCGTCCGCCGGCAGCTGGGACAGCGCATCGCGCAAGTCCTGCAGCGCGGCGCGCTCGGCGTCGGTCGGATCGCGGAACACCTTGGTGGGCGCCACGAAGTCGCGGTAGTAATTGATCGCGTAGCCGACCATCGCGTCGAGCTTGGGATGGCTCTGCGGCGTCACGCCCGGCCGGTAGCGGCCAATGAAGCCCCACAGCGTATCGGCGTTTTCGGCATTGGACGACGACACCAGCGTCAACAGCAGCTGGAACGTCACCGGCATGTCGGCTTGCGGCGGATTGCCGGAATGGATGTGCCAGACCGGATTGGCGAGCCGCTGCTTCAGATCCTGCCGCGCGTAACCATCGAGGAACTGCTGATACTCGTCGACATTGCGCGGGATCACGTCGAAATACAGCCGCTTTGCCGCCTTCGGCTCGCGGTACATGAACAGCGACAGCGATTCCGGCGACGCGTAGCGCAGCCATTCTTCGATCGTGAGGCCGTTGCCTTTCGACTTCGAGATCTTCTGGCCCTTGTCGTCGAGGAACAGCTCGTAGTTGAAGCCTTCCGGCGGCGTGCCGCCGATCGCCTGGGCGATCTTGCCGGACAGCTTCACAGAATCGATCAGGTCCTTGCCGGCCATCTCGTAGTCGACGCCGAGCGCGGTCCAACGCATCGCCCAATCCGGCTTCCATTGCAGCTTGCAGTGGCCGCCGGTGACCGGAACGGTGATGCGCTCATTGGTTTCCGGATCGTCGTAGGAAATCGTGCCCGCCTTGACGTCGTGCGCGACGATCGGCACCTGCAGCACCACGCCGGTGCGCGGGCAAATGGGGAGGAACGGCGAGTAACTGGCGGCGCGCTCCTCGCGGAGCGACGGCAGCATGATCGCCATCACCTTCTCGAGCCGCTCCAGCACCTTCAGCAGCGTCGCATCGAACCGGCCCGACTTGTAGTAATCGGTCGCCGAGGCGAACTCGTAGTCGAAACCGAATGTGTCGAGGAAGGCGCGCAGCCGCGCGTTGTTGTGGGCGCCGAACGAATCATGGGTGCCGAACGGATCCGGCACACTGGTCAGCGACTTGCCGAGATTCTTCTCCAGCAGCTCCTTGTTCGGCACATTGTCCGGCACCTTGCGCAGGCCGTCCATGTCATCCGAGAACGCCAGCAGCTTGGTCTTGATCTTGTCGTCGGTCAGCACACGGAAGGCATGGCGGACCATCGTGGTGCGCGCGACCTCGCCGAACGTGCCGATATGCGGCAACCCCGACGGACCGTAACCGGTCTCGAACAACACCTCGTCCTTCGGATGCTTTTTCAGCCGGTTCACCAGCGCGCGCGCCTGCTCGAACGGCCAGGCGTTGGATTGTTCGGCGAGGGTGCGCAGCTCGGAAGCGCTCGGAAGGTCGATCGTCGTCATTCAGGTCTCCAGCCGCCCTTGAAGGCGGGTCTTTCAAAACGGGCTGACGGAAAAATACCGGAGCCACAAGTCGGTGTACTGGCCCTTTTCCCAAACCCGGAACAGCGCCCAATTCAGCGCCTGGCGCAACGTATCGTTGCCCTTGCGCACCGCGATGCCGACACCCTCGCCGAAATAGCGGCTCTCCAGGAACGGAGCGCCGGAGAATGCGCAGCAATTCTCCGAGTCGGTGCCGTTGATCCAGAACGCCAGCGAGATCGCATCGCCGAAGATGAAATCGACTTCGCCCCGCTTCAGCGCGGTCCGCAGCGCCTCGGCATTCGGATAGGAATGCAGCTCGGCGTCGGTGAACATCGCCTTCAGATAGGCCTCATGCGCCGAGCCGGCGACCGCGCCGACCTTACGGCCTTCGAGATATTCCGGCCGCATCTCCGGCATCACCGCATCCTTGCGGGCGACGAAACGCGCCGGCGTGCGATAGTAGGGATCGGTGAAATCCAGCTTGGTGCGGGTCTGCGGCGTCACCGCCAGCGACGCGATGATGGCATCGCCGCGATTGCCGGCGAGCGCGTCGAGCAGGGTCTCGAACTTCCGCATCTGCACCGTGCAGGTGATCTTGATCTCGTCGCACAGCGCGCGGGCCAGATCGACGTTGAACCCTGCCGGATTGCCGTCGGCCCCGGTGAAGTTGAACGGCGGATAATCGACCTCGGTCAGGAACCGGATCATCGTCAGGCGCGACATGTCCGGCCGCTCCGGACGCCGCCGTGGATCCCAAAACCCTGGCACCGCATGCGCGGTCGCGTCCGCAATCGCCTTCGCCTCGGGCGCGGTGTCCGCAGCCCGCGCGGCGACAGGCGTCAGCAGCGTGGTCGCGGCGAGCGCCAGCGCCGCCACGGCTGCGCGCCAGACGGCCGGTCGGCCATTGATCAATATCGCAATCTGTGGTTGCATAGTCAGGGGTTCCGCACCGGCGGTCTTATAGACCATCCGACGCGAGACGCGAGTATCGTTTGCGTAAGAGCGTGCCATGGTCGGGACCGACCACGCCGGACTGCACGAGACGATGACCGACGGGCGCGGCGATGGTGAGGCAATCGCCCCATGGCCCGGGCCGCCCCGCTTTCTCGCCGCCCGGCCTGCCCACGTCAGCAACGACAATCATCCGGACGAGCAATGCCGCGAGGCTGCGGACCGACAATCCGAAGCGATCGCAGCGCCGGAACTGAATTGCTTGCGCGGCGTGCTGTCGCCGGCACTGCTGCAGGCCGCCGCGCGGCGCGCCAGAGACCTCGACATCGGTGCCGACCGCGTCCTGATTCAGCAGGGGCTGATCGAGGAGGAAGCGTATCTCCGCTATCTCGCCCGCTGGCTTCGCCTCGGCTTCGAAGACTTCGGCGCGTTCGGCCGCGCCGACTGTCCGCTGGAGGACGCGCAAATCTTGTCTGCCACTGCGACCGGAATTGTGCCGCTCCGGGTCGATGGCGAATTGATCTGGGTGGTGGCGCCGCGACATCTTGCGAGCCATCGACTGTGCAGGCTGCTGGACGACTATCCGGACACACGCCCGCGGCTGCGATTGGCCTCGACGGCGAATCTGGAGACCTTTCTGGCGCGGCAGGGCGAGCGCGCACTGGCCGACATCGCCAGCTCCGATCTGCACCAGCGGCACCCGATGCTGTCGGCGGCGCCGCGCCGGCCCGGTCCGGTGTGGCGGCAGCGCCTGAAGCGCGGGGTTTGTGTGGCGGTCCTGCTCGCGCTGCCGTTCTATCTCTATCCCGACGCCACGACGACGCTGCTGGCAGCCTGGTTCATCGGCTTTGCCGGATTGCGATTGCTGGCCTGCTTGTGGCCGCGCCCGACCTTGCCACCGCCGCCGCGAAAGCCGGACGCCGAATTGCCGATCTACACGGTGGTGGCGGCGCTGTATCGCGAGGCCGACTCGGTGGGAACGTTGGTCGAGGCCCTGGACGCGCTCGATTACCCACGCGAGAAGCTCGACCTGATCCTGGTGATCGAGCCCGACGACCTTGCCACCCGCGCGGCACTGGCACGGATCAAACAGCGGCCGCACCTGCGGGTACTGATCGCACCGGCGGTCGAGCCGAGAACCAAGCCGAAGGCGCTGAACTACGCCCTCGCCTTCGCGCGCGGCAGCTTCATTGCGGTGTACGATGCCGAAGACCGGCCCGACCCGGACCAGCTGCGGGCGGCGTTGGCAGCGTTCGATACCGCGAGCCCCGACACCGCCTGCGTCCAGGCCAGCCTGTGCATCGACAATCTCACCCATAGCTGGCTGTCGCGGACATTCCTGGCCGAATATGCCGGCCAGTTCGATCTGTTTCTGCCAGGCCTGGCCGCGCTCGGCCTGCCGCTGCCGCTCGGCGGCACATCCAACCATTTCCGCACCGATGTGCTCCGCGCGATCGGCGGCTGGGATCCGCACAACGTCACCGAAGACGCCGACCTCGGCTTCCGGCTGGCCCGGTTCGGCCACCGCTGCGTCACCATTGCTTCGGCCACCTACGAGGAAGCTCCGATCGCGTTTGGCAACTGGCTGCCGCAGCGCGCACGCTGGATGAAGGGCTGGATCCAGACCTGGGAGGTGCATATGCGGCAGCCGATCCGGCTGTGGCGCGAGATCGGCTGGCGTGGCGTGGTCGGCCTCAACCTGGTGGTCGGCGGCAATGTGCTGTCGGCGCTGGCCTATCCATTATTAGTCTGGCTCGCCCTGGCGGCGGCAATCGATTGGCCGGAGCAGTTGCCGGTGTGGCTCGGCGGCTGGCTGGAGCCCGCGGCGCCGAGCGCGCTGCACTGGCTGACGATCGCATCCGGCGTTGCGTCGACATTGGTGGTCGGCCTGCTCGGCCTCGCCCGGCGGCGGCAGTTACGGCACGCCGGGGCATTGGCGCTGACGCCGCTCTATTGGCTGTGCCTATCGGCGGCGGCGTGGCGCGCGCTGGCGCAATTCGTCTGGTGTCCGTACCGCTGGGACAAGACTCAGCACGGCGTTGCCCGCCGTCCGCATCCGCTGGCGCCGAAGCCAAAAGCCCGGCGGTCGCGATGGCGGCTGTCGGCGTAAGCTACAGATACCGCTTCAGATCGGCCGCAGCCTCCTCGGGCTTGCGCTTGATGTTGAACGGCGAGACGAAATTGCCCGACTTGTCCATCAGATAGATCAGCGCGGTGTGATCCATCGTGTAGTCGCCGTCCTTCAGCGGGACCTTCTTGGCGTAGACCCGGTAGGCCTTCTCGATCTTCTCGGTGGCTTCCGGGGTTCCGACCAGCCCCTTCAGATGCGGATCGAAGCTCGACAGATAGTCCTTCATCGACTGCGGAGTGTCGCGCTCGGGATCCACCGAGACGAAATAGGCATTGATGCGGTCGGCATCGGGGCCCATCGCGCCGAGCACCTGCGACAACTCGAACAGCGAGGTCGGGCAGACGTCCGGGCAGCGGGTGAAGCCGAAGAAGATCAGGGTCGGCTTTCCCTTCATGCTCTGTTCGGTGATGACCTGGCCGTTCTGGTCGGTGAGACGGAACGGACCACCGATCGTCGCCGGTGCCGAGATCTTCTGCAGACCGCCGAGCAGCCACAGCACGACCACGAGGCCGACGATCAGGCTGCCGGCAAACGCGGCGATCACGACCAGCGGGCGGATGGATTTGGCTTGTGCAGACATCGGCAGACACCTCGCAACCTTCGGAGCGGCTGGTTCGACGCTATTTCAGCCCGGCCGCTGCGATGTGCGGCAATCGCCACACGGTTGCCCCCAATAGAGCCAGCGGCGGCGCCCGGCAAGCCGCGACGCCGTCGCACTGATCACGTGATCCGGAGGATGGATCGTGGGCGCGGAATCAGCGGCCGGCCTGAGCCTGCGCGTCCATGTAACAGGGACGGTACATCGACATCAGCTGCTTGCCGCGCAGAAAGATCATGTGACGGGTCAAGCCACCGCGCTTGGCGATCCAGCGGCGGATGCTGGTCGGGTACATCGTGTACAGCATCTGCGTGGCTTCGGTATTGGTGATGACGTTGCCATTGGAGCCGAGATCCCAGGCGGCGTGGAAGCCGAGATTGGCCCGGGAGGTGACGCAGATCTTATCGTGCGGGACCGCACCCAGCACGATGGTGCAGGCCGAGGCGCACAGGCCGTCGATCATCACGGTTTCGCCGGAGCTGCGCAGCGACTGGTAGCGGTCCACATAGGTTCCGATCCGGCCGCCACGATCGTCGGCGATCCGCACCATCGCCTGGCTCGACGCCACGCTGGCGACCAGCAGCATGGCCGCGAGCATCCCCGTGAACAGTCTCATGGCTCCCCCAACGATCCCCGTCGCGAAGCCGCAGATCGTGCGCCCTCGAAACAGCGTCAGGGTGATTTCCGATCAAGGCTTTGTCCAGATCGACGGCCGGCCTCGGACCAATTTCAAATCGAGTGTTGCCCGCAGGATGCACTGCGGTTGGTGGGGTCCCAAACTGAAACAGGACGGTTCGATACGTCGTGGAGGAACGCCGATTCGGTTCCATGACGGATGCCCGCCGGCACCCGCGGCCGATGCCTGGACGCAGACCGCACGAGGGAGGTCCGTCGCCAGCCACGGGACCCGTGAGATGCGCTGACGTGCGTCACTACGACCGATCGAGTCGAGCGCAATCTCTCGACACCGCACGAGAACGCCGAACCGGATTCTATCGCTCGCGCCTCTGTTAGTAATCGATCGCCTTCGATCCGGCGTCTGCCTGAAATTTCCCAGCGATCGTCATCGAAGCGTCATCCCCGTCTTGCGAAAGCTTCGCGACAACTAATCAATTCGATCCGGACAAGTACCAGGATTTCAACATCGCGGGAGATCTTAAGGCAAACTTAGCACCGGCTCGTCCAAGCTTAGTTATTACGTCAAGATTCGAATCTGGAGCCTCATCGGACCAGCGATCGACTACGTCGCAGATTGCTCAGTGTTTGTGCAGATTGCCTGCCTCACCAACAAGCACGTCCACAACTCACACGTCATCGTTCAAGCGAATCGTCTGAAACTCGGGATCTCCCATGTCTCTTCGTCTCGGCCTCACGTCCAAGATCAATTCCATCGCTCTGGTCGGCATCATCGGCGTTCTCGCCTTTGGCGCGCTGTATATGATCGGAACATCGTCACAAGACGCAGCGAGGCTGATTGACGAACGAGCCCGCACACTCGGCGACAGCAACGCAAAATTGCAAATCGCCCTGCTCGAGCAGCGCCGCGCCGAGAAAAACTTCATGCTGCGCAAGGACGAGCAATATCTCGGCATGTTTCAGCAGAGCGGACGAGTGGCAGCCGAGACGCTCACGGACATGATCCGGCAGACCGAGGCATCCGGTCAGACTGAACTCACCCGCAGTTTGAAGTCGGTGCAGGACGGCTTTGAAAACTACCAGCGCCAATTCGGCAGGTTCAGTGAGGCCACCGTGAAGCTCGGCCTCAAGGAAGATCTTGGGCTCGAAGGCAGCCTGCGAGCGTCGGTGCACGATGTCGAAAAGACGATCAGCAGCTTCGACTCCCCGCCCCTGATGGTGCAGATGCTGATGATGCGCCGGCACGAGAAGGACTTCATGCTCCGCCGTCATCCGAAATACGGCGACGAGATGAAAAAGCAATCCGCCGAATTCGCCAAGCTGCTCGCCGCCTCCGATCTTCCGCCAACGGCCAAGTCCGAAATCACGCAAAAGCTCGCCGCCTATCAGCGCGACTTCTCCGCCTGGATGGAGAATGCCCTGGCGCTGGATCGTGCCGAAAAAGACATGGTGACGACCTACCGGGCACTGCAGCCCGCGCTCGACGAACTCTCCAGCACGGTGCGTCAGCAGGCAGAGCTCGCCAAGACGATGGCCGGCACCGCGCGGCGCGCCACTGAGCAGCGCATGCAGATCGCGATCATTGCCATCATCCTGACCGTGATGGTGCTCGGCATTTGGATCGCGCGGTCGATCACCAAGCCGCTCAGCGGGCTGAACACCGGCATCCGCCGCCTCGGCGACGGCGAACTCGATCTAGTGCTGCCGGGCCTGCAGCGCAGCGACGAGATCGGCGACATGGCGCGGGCGGTGGAGTCCTGCAAGCTGAAGGCCGAGGAGCGCGCCGCAGCAGAAGCCGCCGCCAAGGCGGAGCATGACCGGCTGGCCACGCAGCAGCGCAAGGGCGAGATGATCGCTCTCGCCGCCAAATTCGAAGACGCGGTCGGCGAGATCGTCGAGACCGTGTCGTCGGCCTCGACCGAGCTGGAAGCTTCGGCGACCACCCTGACCTCGACCGCCGATCACGCCCAGCAGTTCACCACCCTGGTCGCCGCAGCTTCCGAGGAGGCGTCCACCAATGTGCAGTCGGTGGCGTCGGCCAGCGAAGAGATGTCATCCTCGGTCAACGAAATCAGCCGCCAGGTGCAGGAGTCGGCGCGGATTGCCAGCGAGGCGGTGACGCAGGCGCAGGCCACCAATGAGCGCGTCAGCCACCTGTCCGAAGCCGCATCGCGGATCGGTGACGTGGTCGAACTGATCAACACCATCGCGGCCCAGACCAACCTGCTGGCGCTGAATGCCACGATCGAGGCGGCGCGTGCCGGCGAAGCCGGCCGCGGCTTCGCCGTGGTGGCGGCCGAAGTGAAGCAGCTCGCCGAACAGACCGCCAAGGCCACCGACCAGATCAGCCAGCAGGTCGGCGGCATCCAGACCGCCACCGACCAGTCGGTGAGCGCGATCCGGCAGATCGGCGAGACCATCGCGCGGATGTCGGAGATCGCCGCGACGATCGCTTCCGCAGTGGAAGAACAGGGCGCCGCAACCCAGGAGATCTCGCGCAACGTGCACCATGCCGCCGAAGGTGCGCACCAGGTCTCGGTGAACATCGTCGAGGTTCAGCGCGGCGCCTCGGCGACCGGCTCGGCTTCGGCGCAGGTGCTGTCCGCGGCGCAGTCGCTGGCGCATGACAGCACCAGGCTGAAGGACGAGGTCGCCCGCTTCCTCCGAACGGTGCGGGCGGCTTAGTTCGCGGCGCGCGGCGGATTGATGACCAAGTGGTTACCAAGCCGCGCCGTTAATGATCTTCGTAAAGGTTGATTCTGCTCGATCGTTGACGGACGTCGTGATCACAACCAAACATGCGGCGATATTTCATTGGCGCTGAGGATCGTCCATGTCTCGTTTGTCCGCCGCTTTGCTCGCTTCCGCCGTCGTCGCCGGCGCGGCCGTCGCGCTGCCGACCGCAGCTTCCGCTTGTTACGGCTGCGCCCCGCCGCCGTGCTACACCTGCTATCAGCAGCAATACGTTGCTCCGGAATACCGCACCGTCGAGGAGACGGTGATGGTCAACCCGGGCCGCGTGGTCGCCCACCGCGTTCCGCCGCAGTATCGCACCGTGATGGTGCCGAAGACCGTGATGGTCTCTCCCGGCGGAGTTGAATACGAGCGCATCCCGCCGCAATACGCCACCCGCGAGCGCGTCGAGATGGTGTCGCCGGGCTACAGCTACTACGCGCCGGTCCGCCCGCGCTGCGGCGGCTGCGGCTGGTAACGACTCGTTAACGTCTTAGGATTGGGGGAGTTTGTCCGCCCCCCATCCTGATGCGCCGACCGTTTCGATGGGTTTCGCTGTACGCTCAACCCATCCTACCGACTTCGCTCTAATTTGCGTCTACACCAACGTCGTGATGGCCGGGCTTCGTCCCGGCCATCCGCGTTTTCAGACGGCGCGGTTGATCTCTCAGCTCCGCCGGAACGGCAGCTTCGGCCCGTCGAGTTTGCGTAGCCCCGACTCGCGGCGCTCCAGCCACCAGCCATATTGCTTCGGCCAGTCGGCGAACACCTCATCGCCTTCGGTGAGTTCGAGCTGTGCGTGTAGCGCCCAGTTCGGATCGAACAGCGCCTCGCGGCCGATCGCGATCAGATCGGCCTGCCCCTGCTCGACGATCTTCTCGGCCTGATCGGGATGGATGATCAGCCCGACCGCGATGGTCGGGATCTCGGCTTCGGTGCGGATGGTTTCGGCGAACGGCACCTGGAAGCCGTAACCGCGCGGAATCCGGTTGGCGGTGGCCGATCCGAGCAGTCCGCCCGACGAACAATCGATGATGTCGGCACCGCGCGCCTTGGCCTCGCGCGCGAACACCACCGAGTCGGCAAGCTCGATGCCGCCATCGACGCCATCGACCGCCGATACCCGCACCGCCAGCGGCAGTGTGTCGGGCCAGGCGGCGCGCACCGTCTCGATCACCTCCAACGGAAACCGCATCCGCCCGGCGCGGTCGCCACCATAGGCGTCGGTGCGCTTGTTCGACAGCGGCGACAGGAACGAGTGCAGCAGATAGCCGTGGGCGCAGTGCACTTCGAGCATCTCGAACCCGGCTTCGACCGCGCGCAGCGTCGCGCTGCGCCAAGCCTCGAGCAGATGATCGAGGTCGTCGTCGGTCAGTTCCTGCGGCGTCAGCCAACCTTCGTCCATCGGGATCGCGCTCGGCGCGACGATGTCCCACGGCTGATCACCGCGGGCGATGTCCTCCGCGGTCAGCGCGGCGTTGCCGTACCAAGGCCGCTGCATGCTCGCCTTGCGGCCGGCGTGGGCGAGCTGAATCGCTGGCACCGCACCATTGTCGCGCAGAAAGGCGGCGATCCGCTCCAGCGGCCGGATCTGGTCGTCGTTCCAGAGTCCGAGATCGCCATGAGTGATGCGGCCGTTGGCGGTTACCGCGGTCGCTTCGACCATCACGATGCCGGTGCCGCCCTGGGCGAATTTGCCGAGATGCACCAGGTGCCAGTCGTTGGCCACGCCATCGACCGCGGAATACTGGCACATCGGCGAGATCAGGATGCGGTTCTTGGCGGTGATGCCGCGCAGGGTGAACGGGCGAAACAGCGGCGGCTGTGACATCGGGACTCCACAACGTTCCTCGGAAAGACTTCTTCAGTCGGGCGGACAGCTCGGCGCAGGCGCCAGCCCCTCCCGTTCGTTACGCACGATTCTGACGGTCTGGCCGCATCAGGTCAATTGCAGCGGTCGCTGTGAAATCCGGTTCAGTTGGACTATCGTCGCGCCATGAGCTTGATCCGACGTATTGTTTTGTCTCGCCGGGCCGTCCTGACCACCGCTGCCGCAGCCTTGGCGACGGCGAGGATTCCGTCGCCCGCACGGGCGCAGGGCCTGTATCCGACCCGCCCGGTGCGGATCGTGCTGCCGTTCGCGGCCGGCGGGGTCGCCGACATCACAGCGCGGCTGATCGCCGATCAGCTCGGCACCAAACTCGGCCAGCGTTTCTATGTCGAGAACCAGCCGGGCGCCGGCGGCATCGCCGCGGCGCGCACGGTGATCTCGTCGCCGCCGGACGGCACCACGCTGGCGCTGTTGTCGAACGGCACCGCGATCAGCGTATCGCTGTTCAAGAAGCTGCCGTTCGATCCGGTAAAGGATTTCGCGCCGATCTCCAGCCTCGGCACCTTCGACTTCCTGTTCGCGGTGCGCGCCGAGTCCAAGTTCAAGACGCTGGAAGACATCATCAAGGCGGCGAAGCAGAAGCCAGGCGCGCTCAATGTCGGCACCATCAACACCGGCAGCACGCAGAACCTCGCCGCGGCGTTGTTCAAGACTGCGGCCGGCGTCGACTTCGTGATTGTTCCGTTTCGCGGAACGCCGGAAGTGCTGGTGGCGCTGCTGCAGGACAGCGTCGATCTGACGATCGACAGCTATTCGGCGCTGAAGGGAAATCTCGCCGACGGCAAGATCCGGGCGCTGGCAGCGACCGGGCCGCTGCGCTCGAAGATCACGCCCGACATTCCCACTCTGCGTGAGAGCGGCATCGAAGCCAGCATCGAATCCTGGAACGGGTTGTTCGCACCGGCCGGCACGCCACCCGGCGTGATCGGCGCCTTGAACACGGCGCTGCAGGAGATCCTCGCAGATCCCGCGCTGAAGAAGAAGATGCTTGAACTCGGCATCGATGCCAAACCGTCGACGCCAGACCAGTTGGCGGCACGGCTGCGCGGCGACATCGAGAAATGGCGCGCCGTGATCGAGCAGTCCGGCATCGAGCGGCAATAGCGGCGGGCCCGCGATCAGGCGATGAACCTCAAGCAGCTCGAATATTTCATGCATGTCGCCGAGCTCGGCTCGTTCAGCAAGGCCGCGATGGTGCTGGATGTCGCCCAGCCGGCGCTAAGCCGGCAGGTGCGCGGGCTGGAGACCGAACTGCGCCAGCAATTGTTCCTGCGCAACGGCCGCGGCGTGGCGCTGACCGAGGCCGGGCGGCGGCTGTTCGATCACTCCGTCGCCATCATGCAGATGGTCGCGCATGCCCGCGAGGATCTCGGCGCCAGCCGCGACGCGCCGGTCGGCCGCGTCACCATCGGGTTGCCGCCGTCGATTGCGCGGCAATTGACGCTTCCGCTGATCGACCATTTCAAGCGCACCTTGCCGTCGGCACGGCTGGCGATCGTCGAGGGCCTGTCGTCACACATCATCGAATGGGTCACCACCGGCCGCGCCGATGTCGGCCTGGTCTACAATCCGGACGCGCAGTCCGGCATCGAGATCACGCCGCTGCTGCAGGAACCGCTCGGACTGGTGAGCCACGCACCCGCCGGCAAGCGTCGCACCGCCGCGGCACCGCTGCCGTTCAAAGAGCTGTCGAAATATCCGCTGATCGTGCCCGAACGGGTGCACGCGATGCGCCGGCTGCTGGAGAACGAGGCGGCGCTGGCCGGCGTCAAGCTCGACATCGCCTGGGAAGTCTCGAGCGTGCCGTCGATCATCGAATTGGTTTGCGCCGGCTACGGCCACGCGGTGCTGACGCGCAGCGGGGTGGCAGCTTCGCCGCGGGCGGCCGAGTTGGTGATGCGTCCGCTGATCGAACCCGCACCGGCGAGTGCTCTTTGCCTCGTGGTGTCCGCGACGCGGCGGCCGACACCGCTGGCGCAGCACAGCATGCGGATCCTGACCGACCTGGTGAACACGCTGCCGACCTGATTCCGGCTTACGGTTTTTCGGCGCGGGCGCTTGCCATGCCGGAAGCCGATAGCTGTTATAGACCACCCGCCGTGGCGCCGGTCAGGCCGCCCGGCCAAAATAGCAATAACAATCCGGAAGGAAACGAATGCAAACCGCCATTCCCTGCCTGTTCATGCGCGGCGGGACCTCACGCGGCCCCTTCTTCAATGCAGCCGACCTGCCGAGCGACATCGCCACCCGCGACAAGGTGCTGCTCGCGGTGATGGGCTCGCCCGACCGCCGCCAGATCGACGGCCTCGGCGGCGCGCATCCGCTCACCAGCAAGGTCGGCATCGTTTCCAAAGGATCGAAGCCCGGCGTCGACCTCGATTTCTTGTTCGCCCAGCTCCAGCCTGACAAAGACACGGTCGATACCACGCCGAACTGCGGCAACATGCTGGCTGCGGTCGTGCCGTTCGCGCTGGAAACCGGGCTGGTGAAGCCGCAAGGGCCGACCACCACGCTGCGGGTGCTGACGCTGAACACCGATATGCAGTGCGACATCACGGTGCAGACGCCGAATGGCCATGTCGATTACGAAGGCGACGCGCGGATCGACGGCGCGCCCGGCACCTCGGCGCCGATCAAGATCAACTTCCTCGATACTGCGGGTTCGGTGGCGCCCGGCCTGCTGCCAACCGGCAACGTCCGCGATATCATCGACGGCGTCGAGGTGACCTGCATCGACAACGGCATGCCGCTGGTGATGTTTCGCGCCGAGGCGGTCGGCCGCACCGGCTATGAGGGCGTCGCCCAGCTCAACGCCGACACCGAGCTGAAAGCGCGCCTGGAGAAGCTGCGGATCGCCTGCGGCCATGCGATGCAGCTCGGCGACGTCACCTCGAAGAACTATCCGAAGATGACGCTGATCTCGGCGCCGCGCGCCGGCGGCAGCATCTCGACCCGCAGCTTCATCCCGCATGTCTGCCACGACGCCATCGGCGTGCTCGCCGCAGTGACCGTTGCGACCGCTTGCGTGCTGAAGGGCAGCGTCACCGAAGGCATCGCGCAGGTGCCGGACGGCACCGTCAAGCAGATCTCGGTGGAGCATCCGACCGGCGAATTCTCGGTCGAAATCGAGGTCGACCCGCAGAACCCGCAAAACGTCACCCGCGCCGCCCTGCTGCGCACCGCCCGCCTGATCATGCGCGGCGAAGCGATGGTGCCGGACTCGGTGTGGGACGGGAATCAGACCAACGACGCAGCGCTGCGGCGCGCGGGGCGAAACAACGACGAAACTGGAACGCGTATCGACGCTCGCTGAGTTAGTGAGCGGGTCATAAACAACAGGCGTCATGCGCGGGCTTGACCCGCGCATCCATCTTCAGAAGGGCGATGGATTGCCGGGCCTACGCCGCGCCGGAGGGGCTTCGGCCCCGCAGGCGGGTCAAGCCCGGCAATGACGAAGAACAAGAAGTTAGGGACACCCGATGATCATCGACATTCACGGCCACTACACCACCGCGCCGAAGGCGCTGGAGGATTGGCGCAACCGGCAGATCGCCGGCATCAAGGATCCGTCCGTGATGCCGAAAGTGTCCGAGCTGAAGATTTCGGATGACGAACTGCGCGCCTCGATCATCGAGAACCAGCTCAAGAAGATGCAGGAGCGCGGCAGCGACCTGACGGTGTTTAGCCCGCGCGCCTCGTTCATGGCGCACCACATCGGTGACTTCAACGTGTCGTCGACCTGGGCGGCGATCTGCAACGAGCTGTGCGCCCGCGTGGCACAGCTGTTCCCCGACAACTTCATCGGTGCCGCGATGCTGCCGCAGTCGCCGGGCGTCGATCCGAAGACCTGCATTCCCGAGCTGGAGAAGTGCGTCAAGGACTACGGCTTCGTCGCCATCAACCTCAATCCCGATCCGTCGGGCGGGCACTGGACCTCGCCGCCGCTGACCGACCGAGTCTGGTATCCGATCTACGAGAAGATGGTCGAGCTGCAGATCCCGGCGATGATCCACGTCTCGACCAGCTGCAACGCCTGCTTCCACACCACCGGCGCGCATTATCTCAACGCCGACACCACCGCGTTCATGCAGTGCGTCGCCGGCGATCTGTTCAAGGACTTTCCGGAGCTGAAATTCATCATCCCGCATGGCGGCGGCGCGGTGCCGTATCACTGGGGCCGGTTCCGCGGTCTGGCGCAGGAGATGAAGAAGCCGCTGCTCGAGGACCATGTGCTGAACAACATCTTCTTCGACACCTGCGTGTACCACCAGCCGGGCATCGACCTGCTCAACACCGTGATTCCGGTCGACAACGTGCTGTTCGCTTCGGAGATGATCGGCGCGGTACGCGGCGTCGATCCCAGGACCGGGTTCTACTACGACGACACCAAGCGCTACATCGAGGCGTCGACCATCCTGACCCCGGAAGAGAAGCAGCAGATCTACGAAGGCAACGCCCGCCGCGTCTATCCGCGGCTCGATGCCGCGCTCAAGGCGAAGGGTAAGTAATCATGACCGTGCGGATGAACGATCTCGGCATCGTCAAGCGCAACATCGGCCGCGCCGACAAGGCTGCCGTCGAGAAGCTGTCGCGGTTCGGCGTCGCCACCGTGCACGAGGCGATGGGCCGCGTCGGCCTGATGGCGCCGTATATGCGGCCGATCTATCCCGGCGCGCATATCTGCGGCACCGCCGTCACCGTGCTGCTGCAGCCGGGCGACAACTGGATGATGCATGTGGTCGCCGAGCAAATTCAGCCCGGCGACGTCGTGGTCGCGGCCTGCACCGCCGACTCCACCGACGGCTTCTTCGGCGACCTGCTCGCCAGCAGCTTTCGTGCTCGCGGCGCGCTCGGCCTGATCATCGACGCCGGCGTCCGCGACGTCCGCGATCTCACCGAGATGAAGTTTCCGGTGTGGTCCAAGGCGATCCACGCCAAGGGCACGGTGAAAGCGACGCTCGGCTCGGTCAACATCCCGGTGGTCGCCGCCAGCGCCCAAATCACGCCCGGCGACGTGGTGATTGCCGATGACGACGGCGTCGTGGTGGTGCCCGCCGCAGTCGCTCAGATGGCGGCCGATGCGGCCGAGGCCCGGGAGGCCAACGAGGCCGAGAAGCGCGCCAAGTTGGCGAGCGGCGTGCTCGGCCTCGACATGTACAAGATGCGCGAGCCGCTGGAAAAAGCCGGCCTGAAGTACATCGACTGATGAGCAGCGCGGCGAAACAATGGCAGGTCGGGATCGTCGGCTATGGTGAGGTCGGCAAGATCCTCGCCGAGGATCTGCGCGCCCAGAGCGTCAAGGTCACGGCCTATGACGTCAAGCTCGCCGATGATCGCGGCGGGCCGCTGCGCGAGCATGCCAGCCGCCACGGCGTGGCGCTGACGACATCGCATGCCGAGCTCGCAGCGCGCAGCGATTTCATCATCTCAGCGGTGACGGCGAGCCAAACTGTCGCAGTCGCCGAGGCCTGCGCCGGCGCGATCAATCAAGGCACCTGGTTTCTCGACTTCAACTCCGCCTCGCCCGGCGCCAAACAGCGCGCCGCCTCCCTGATCGACGGCGCTGAGGGGCGCTATGTCGAAGGCGCGGTGATGACCTCGGTGCCGCCATATCGCATCAAGGTGCCGCTGCTGCTCGGCGGCGCGCACGCAGCCGAATTGGCACCGCTGATCAATACGCTCGGCTTCGCCGCCAAGCCGGCCAGCGACTGTCTCGGCGTCGCCTCGGCCACCAAGATGTGCCGCAGCATCATGATCAAGGGGCTGGAGGCGATGGTGATCGAGAGCTTCACCACCGCGCGGGCCTACGGCGTCGAGGACGCGGTAATCGCCTCGCTGCAGGAGACGTTTCCGTCGATCGATTGGGAGAAGCAGGGCGCCTATTTCTTCCAGCGCGTGATCGAACACGGCCGGCGCCGCGCCGAAGAAGTCCGCGAAGTCGCCGAGACGGTGCGCGAAGCCGGCCTGACACCGTGGTCGGCGCAAGGCACCGCGGAGCGGCAAGCCTGGGTGGCGGATCTGGCAGACGAGGGCCTGTTCGGCACCCGCGGCGCATCCGGCTTCGCGCGGAGTTCGGATTGGCGGACCGAGGCTGATCGGATTCTGGCGAAGGTGAAGGACGACCAAGAACGGAAGTCTTGACCTGAATTTGTAGCCGCGGCGCCCATGGCACCCCTCCCCCTTGCGGGGAGGGTC